>PKSY01000122.1 GCA_002869405.1 Marinilabiliales bacterium | reverse complement strand
GCTGCTTTTTTTCCTGTATTTAAAGAGATGGAGTGGGGATTACCTGAATATGGCGTAAGCGAAAAAAGAGCTGATATAAAAATCCCTGACAACCTGAATGCTCAGTTGCGGCCATATCAGGTTGATGGCTTTAAGTGGCTGAATTTACTTAATGATGCTTCTCTTGGAGGATGTCTTGCTGATGATATGGGGCTGGGAAAAACAATTCAGATAATCACTTTCCTGCTTTCGCAGTATGCTGACAATGAGGATCAAAGCAGGATTACGGATGCACCGGTTTCAGGGCAGCAGAGCCTGTTTGATTTTTCAGATGTGAAGTACACACCAACGCTTATTGTAATGCCTGCGTCGCTGGTTCATAACTGGTATCTGGAATTTCAAAAGTTTGCACCCTGCATGAAAGTTTACCGCCATACCGGAACTACCCGAACAGCCAATCTGAGCGTTTTCTCTGAATACCATGTAGTGCTTACCACTTATGGCACGCTGCGAAATGATATTGAGGCAATGGAGAAGATGCATTTTAAGTATGTGATCCTTGATGAAAGTCAGATGATAAAAAATCCTGACAGTAAAACCCATCAGGCTGTGGCTTCTTTATCTTCCGACCTTCGGTTTGTGTTATCCGGTACTCCGGTTGAAAATTCTGTGCTGGACCTCTATGCCCAAATGGATTTTATTAATCCGGGGATGCTGGGCGACAGGGAGATGTTTAAAAGGGTTTTCCTGAAACCTCTGTCGAAGAATAATGACGAAGAGAAATTACAAAAGCTGCGAAATATTGTGGATCCTTATGTGCTGCGAAGAACCAAGAGTATGGTGGCAAAAGAGTTACCTCCCAAGATGGAGCAGATTCTGTATTGCGAGATGAATAGTGCCCAGCAGCGTATTTATGATGAGGAGAAATCAAAAATCAGAAATGAGATAATCTCCCGTTTTGAAGAAGAGATGGCAGATCAAAACGTGAAATTTGCTGTTCTGGCAGCACTCACCAGACTGCGGCAAATTGCTTGTCATCCCGGGATGGCGGGTTTTTCTGATGTAGAGTCAGGGAAGTTCAATGTAGTGCTGCAAAAGGTTCAGACAGTAGTTTCCGAAGGACACAAAGTGCTTATGTTCTCTTCATTTGTGTCACATCTTGAACGCTTTGCCGAAGTATTTGACGAACTCTCACTCTCGTATGAGATGTTGACCGGCAGTACGGTAAACAGGGCAGAAGTGATTGAAAGTTTTCGCGGTGATCAGGGCGTAAAAGTATTTCTGATATCCTTAAAGGCAGGAGGAGTGGGGTTGAATCTTACAGAAGCGGACTATGTTTTCATTCTCGATCCCTGGTGGAATCCGGCTGCTGAGGCGCAGGCTATTGACAGGACGCATCGCATCGGGCAGGAGAAGAATGTTTTTGTGTATCGGTTTATTTCCCGTGATACCGTAGAGGAGAAGATGCTGTTATTACAAGACCGTAAGCGTGAACTTGCTGATGAGATTATCCACAGCGGCGAAAACCCGATCTTCAAAATGAGCGGAGAGGAGCTGGAAGGTCTGCTGATGTAGTAAGAAAACATATCGTTCATTGATACACACAGACGTGTGTGTCACCCGAAAAAAAAAGACCACCCGAATTTTTTCAGGCAGCCTTTCAAAAATATCATCAAATATTATTAAAGTCCGAGCTTCTTTCTGATGTGTGTTGGGATAGCATCCTTATGAAGCATAATATCGATAGTTTGCTGTGCCACAAATGGCTTGCTTACGAAGAAGAATCCTTCATAGTCATTGCCGGTAGTATTCCAACTGTTCTTCACTTTATAGTAGTAATTGCCATTTTGATCTTTGGCAATACCGCACAGTACCATACCATGGTCATCTGTGGTCATATAGTTATCGAAATTCTCCTGACGCATCTCTTGTGTCACCTCTTTCTCAACTACAGTACCATCGAAGTTGTAAAGCTTGCTCTGCTGCTCTTTCTTGGTCATCTCATCCCATTTTGCAACCTCTGAACCTGCACTCGATTCAATAGGTTTGTCGGGGAGAATAGCTACTCCGTTTTTCCATGAAAAGCCTTTGTCACTAACATCAGCACCCCAGCCAATAGTATATCCGTTCTCAATGGCATTGTCGATGATCTCCATCATCTCATCAAGCGGTACATTATAAACGATGTCATGAAGCCAGTTGTCAGGAACTTCAATGATAAAGGTTTTATAGAAAGGATGGTGAGTAAAGGACCTGATTTCAACATAATCATCCATGTTTAGTCCAAGTTCATCAGCGAAAGTCTGTGGAGTGTACCCTTTACCCTTGTATTTGAAGGTTTCAGGCTTTTCGCCAAGATAAGCATCAAGGATTCCGTCATAACCCTGATCCCATACTTTTGTGAGTTTGCGGTTTTTGTTTTTGATAACGCCGTCAACGTAGTTTTTCAGCACCTCTTCCTGTTCGCCATGAACGAATTTCTCTTCGCCTTCAGGAACTCCGGGATAAACACCTTCAGGAACAATACCGAAGTTTTTCCATACCCAGGTAACATCATGGAATGCTCCGCCGCCGCCAAAGTTAAGGTTGCCATGCCAGCGCACATAACGATCGGCCTTCTCTTCAAAACAGTTGCGGATAATAAACGCCTCAGAAAGGTCGAATTCACCTTTTCCTGTGCGAATAAGTTCTGCCTCTAACATTCCAAGACCGGAAAAAGACCAGCATGTACCACTGCGATACTGATCGCGTACTGCAGTAACCGGAATCTCTTTAACCATTGTGAATTCATAGCCCTTTTTCTCTTCTTTTTTCTCTTCCTGTGCAAAGATTACAGGGGATGCCATCAGAACTACCAATAGCGTAAGTAATACTTTTTTCATGTTTGTGAGTTTTATTGAAAAGCAAATTTATAAAATTATATTTTATCGTGTTTCCTGTTGACAGACGAAACCGGTCTCAAGTTGTTTCCGGGAATTTCCACACTTACCATTCGTCCCACACTCTCAATTAAAATATAAACCCTGTTACTGTTTCCTATTTCTTTTACGACTCCTTTGAGACCCTGCAACACCCCTGCAATAATTTCCACTTCTGAGTGTTTTTCCAGTGTGATCTCATGAGAAAGAATTTCCCCATCCTGTTCAAGAAATAGTTTTACCGCATCTATTTGTTGCTGAGGTATAACGCATGCTTTCCCTCTGATGGTGACATACCGCATGGCACCCTGAACATTCAGTGCCTCGAAATAGGAATCCGGTTCCACATTTACGAAGATATAACTTCTGAAAAGGGGCTCTTCAACCCATTTTTTACGATCGCTCCATTGTTTCAGGGTTTTCCGTAAAGGTAAATAGGTCTCAATATCTTTTTCAAGAAGCTGTTGATATACCTTTTTCTCCCAACGTGCCCGGGTGTATATTGCATGCCATGCCATCAGGCAAAGGTAAAAATATTCAGTTTATGAAGCCCTTTTCTCTTTCAGGAAGAGTGCGATAAGCAGTATGTAAATGATGCATGCGAAAAGCACCACGACGCCTCCGTTTATGTTCATTTTCATCGCATATCCTATCAGGAAAGGAATTATTGCTCCACCTGAAATGGCCATCATCATCAATCCTGATATTTCGTTGGCACGTGTGGGATATTTTTCGACGGTTATTGAGAAAATCAGCGGGAAAATATTACTCACACCAAGACTGATTACAGCAATGATAACCCATGCTGCCACAGTGTTGGGGGTAATTGCCAGAACAACCATCGCCGCTGCAGCAAGTATTGAAGATCCGATGAGAAATTTCCGCGATGCAATTTTAGTTAGCAGCATCGCACCGATGAAGGTTCCTGCCATCTTGGCAAAGAAATATACCGACTTACCATACACTGCGGTCTCCATACTTACGCCCAGTTTTTCTGTAAGGAAGGTCCCGATGTTGGAGTTGATACCCACATCGATACCAACCACGGCGAAAATCCCCAGTACCATAAGAAGAACATATCTGTTTCCCAGCAGCGAGAAGCAGGATTTCAGTGATGCTTTCTCTGCACTGCTCTCCTTTTCAGGAATTTTTACTGCGCTGAGCCAAATGAAGGAGATGATTGAGATAAGTGCGAAGAGGTAAAGACCATAACGCCACTCACCACCTGAAGTGTTTCCAAGAAGTTTTGCCAGCCATGGACCAATTACCGCAGCAACAAATGGCCCGATAACAGAACCAAGAGATTTTACGAATTGTGAAAAGCTGAGAATACTGGATGATTTACCTGCCGGAACAATATCCACCAAAAGAGGATTGGCAGAAACCTGAAGTATGGTGTTACCGATACCAAGAAGAGCAAATGCAACCAAAATTACAGGAAGCGTATTTCCGAGTATCGGAACCAACAAACCAACTGCCGTTATCAGGATACCTGTGTTAAGGGCTTTTTTCTTTCCAACCTTGTCTTGCCAGATACCAACCGGTACTGAGAGCAGGAAGAACCAAATAAACGCCACAAATGGTATGAGCTGTAAAATGTAGGATGGCGTATTGGAATCTTTACGCAGTTCATCAACACCTGTTCCTACCAGGTCGATAAAACTCATTACAAAGAACGACATCAATACCGGAATAATGTAGGCCCATTTGTACGATTGCTTATTCATAGGTTTAGTTTTTATGGTTAATGACAGATGCAAATGTAAGATAAAAATGGATACTAAATGGATTTAGGAGGGGGAGATGGTTTTGTTGACGGTTTGTCGGTTGACGATGACCCGACAGGTATTTTTCTCCTGTCGGGTCTGGCAGGAGATTGTGTTGGGATGGAGAGCCGTCGATTCATCGCGGCTCGGGATTGATGGTTGGTTGTCAGTTATCAGTTATCAGTTGTCGGTTGTCAGTTGTCGGTTGTTGGGTTTGGGTTATTAGGGCTTAGAACGGCTTATTTTATTATGACGGCTGTCGCTACTATCCCTGCCGCAGCTACCTTAGAGTTCAGATAGAGTAGTTATCTCTTCACACTCTATATACGTTGTCCTGTACCTATGCTGCACCTACAGTGCAGGGAGATGCCTGGCCGCTTTTCTTTCCCTGCGCTTCGCACAGGGTTATGCCTGTATTCACTCCTACGGAGCTCTCCGGCACTTTATGTGCAACACAACCAACAAACAACAAACAACTGACAACAAACAACCCCAACTAAAAAGAGACCATCCATAAGGACAGCCTCTCTTTCGCTTGAAATATGTGTAATTGGGTGTCAGCAGTATTGCTGACTGTGTGTGCTATTGAAGGTCTTTCACAACTTCAATCAGTTCAGGGAGATCCATGCCGAGATCCTTGAGGTGTTCGATCTTTGGAATTCCGTTGCTGTTCCAGCCACGACGGAGATAAACAGCATCCAGAAGTTTTTCGTACTGCTCTTCACGGTACTTTCTGGTAATAGCCATCTTCTCTTCAGTGGATTTTCCTTCAGGATCGATGCCGATATTCTCTTTCATCTGCTTGTCATAGCGCTCCTGACGTGATTCGTACTCTTCCCTGGTTACAGGACCTGCTGCGCGGTAAGGCTGCGCGTCAAAAGCGCGGGTTCCCATTCCACGACGGATACCGAAGATACGCTGGAAGTTATAAACACGCTCACTCATGCGGATCATCTCCTCCTTATCGAAGTCGCGACCTGTTACACTCTTGAAGATTGTTACGTAGTTGTCAACGTGTTCCGGCACCTTGGCAGGTTCATCCGTTTCAGCGTTATTTGCAGGCTCCACATCGTTCCATGGAAGTTTACAAAGTCCTACCAGACCAAACCATGTTCTGAACATCGGGAAGTAGTGCAGTGCTTCTGCTTTATCTTCGAAAGTAGGAATCTGGTTGTTTACCATATCCATGAAGATCAGCCATGCTTCATCGTGCTGAGGACCTTTGTTGGTCATTGCGAATCCACCCTGCTGTGCCAGTGATTCTTTAGAGATATATTCTGAATATTCGAGACCTTTGTTTACCATTCCGATGTCGTTGAGGAAATCTGCATCACCCCAGCCTTTCTCGATAAACATCTCTTTCATTTTCTGGATACCCATACCTGCTACGACACCAAAGCCTTCGCCTTTTGCAAGTTGGTGCATAAGCTCCATTGCGTTGTCGGCATTACCGAAGTTAAGTTTGAGACCACCTGTGCGCTCTTCGTTCAGGATGCCGTTTTCGTAGCACTCCATGATAAAGGCCACGAGCGTACCCCATGTAATAGTACAGATACCGTATGTATCGCAATAGAAGTTTGCTTCGATAATATAGTCAGGGTTGAAGATACCTGCGTTGGAGCCGAGGCCACCTGCGTTTTCATACTCCGGGCCGTCAACGATAACTTTCTGCCCTGCGTAAGGACCGGTGCGGAGTTCGTAGTTATCTACACCTTTTGCACACGACATGTTACAACCAATCCAGCAACCATCGGGAACACCCTGTGTAAAGCGGCGCTTCCACTCCTCGGAATCGATTTTATGTGTGTCCGGATGTGAGCCGAATTTGTAGTTATGAACAGGAAGAAGATCGTAGTCATCCATGATTTCTACCAGGTGTGCGGTACCTTTGGAACGCATTTCACATTGTGAATCATCGAGTTCACGCATCTCCTTATTGAAGTTCTTACCGCGTTCCATGATTGCCTTGAGGTCGACAACATTGTTGAGGTTACCTTTTACGCCGTCAATTTTAGCTACTACAGCTTTGATGTTTTTATGACGGAAAACCGTACCAATACCACCACGACCGGCTTGTTTCAGACGCACGAGCTTACGTTTTGGATCGTAGAAGCTGAAGTTGAGCATACCGATGATAGAGTGCTCTGCAGCTTCACCTGTTGAAACAACGGCAACATTTTTCTTGTCTTTATCGTCGTTGGCATACATGTCTGTAAGAACCTCAGCAAGCACGTGACTATCCCATGGCTCTGCCGGTGCTTCTTCGATAGAGATTGTTTCGTTGGTTTTATCAATCACAACGATAACAGGTTTGTCGGCTTTACCCTGAATTTCCACGGCGTCGAAGCCTGCAAATTTTGAGAAAGGACCAAAGAAACCACCAACGTTGGAATCCATAACGTTTCCGGTAGGAGAGATACTCACACAAATAGCTTTTCCGGTACCTGAATACTGTGTAATACCACAGATAGGGCCACCGCTGATTACTATTTCGTTTTCGTTGTCATTCCACTGTGTATCAGGTTTAGTAGCATCCCAAAGCAGTTTCAGTCCAAAACCTTTACCACCAACAAACTTATCTTTCATAAGTTGTGTCACCGGCTTCTCTTCAATTCTGTTATCATCCAGGTTGATGTAGAGTGTGCGGTTGTTGTAACCTTTTTCGATGGGAGCCCACTGGTATTTGTACTCTTTCAATACCTTATGAGCATTCTTCATTTCCTCAATGTTCATGGTTCAATATGGTTTATGTGTGTTATCGTTAACGATGCAAATGTAGAATAAAATAATACGTCAAAAAAGGATAAAAGCTAAAAAATCCGATATGAAATTGCGTGCATATCGGTGATAAACAGTATGTTACGATAAAAAGTCGTGGAAAGTATTTGAAATGAAATTGTTACCGTATGGAAACCGTTGTTATTTACTGTTTTTGAGGATTTTATTTCCCAGAATTTGAATTCCCATTGCTGCAAAACCGCCAATAGACCCTGACATAAACCAGGCAAACTGTGGATAGAGATAACCATGTTTCATGAATGAGTCGTAAGGAATACCGGTAATAAGCACTATTCCCAGACGCGTAAGGGGAATCGACATCCACGCCACACCTGCAGCCATTGCCAGGTAAAAGGCGTTTTTTCTGAGTTTTTCAGGAGAAAAGAGGAAGATGAGGTCAAGGACAATTCCGGGGAGCACATAAACAAATGCCTGCAGAGGGTCTCTGAATCCAAGTACAGGGAACAGCAGCATTGTTCCGATTCCCAGTGCTGACCATGTGGTGGCAATGGATCCTTTGGCATTACGTCGTGCAAGCAGTAAAAGCGCCATGAAATAGATGCCATGATGGCCGGGCAGGTTCATGCCCATGCGCAGCCTTCCGCGTAATGCAATTGCAAGCACTCCAATTCCAACCAATAAGAGAATTTCTAAAACTTTTAAGAGATTCTCAGTCTGAGAGTTTACGGACAATGTCTTTTCCTGCAGTTTCCCACTCATAATGTATTTGTTTTATTGTTTTATCCTGTTGGTCGAGCGAAGCCGGGACCTGTTGGTCGAGCGAAGCCGGGACCTGTTGGTCGAGCGAAGCCGAGACCTGTTGGTCGAGCGAAGCCGAGACCTGTTGGTCGAGCGAAGCCGAGACCACGATTAAAACAGCTTTTCCATTTTCCAATATCGGTCGTACCCAGTGGTTTAGAAGAATTGCATCTGTATCTTCAACAATTTTTCCTTCCGGGGTTCGCGCGGCAGTTATGCCGGAGAGTCTTTTCAACTCTGCAAGTGTCATTACACCTTCCGGAAGGTCGCGAAGTTCTTTAACAGATCCTGCCAGCCAGATAAACCGGCCGTCATTACCGCTTTTTCTTAAGCCAGTTGCAGAAAGAGCTCCAATTATTCCATCTTCAGTACCACAAAGTCCTTCAAGGAACACACGGTTTCGTGCTGCGGTTTCCCTTGCCATTGCACGGTTAACGACAACCTTTTTTACCGATTGGGCAAAACTAATAATTTCTTTGGATATTTTTTCCTTTGGCGCAATACATAAACCAATATCGCATCCCGGAACCTGATTATCAATAAGATGATTACGGCAAAATTTTATAAGCTCATCAATGTTAGTATCACTGATTTCAATACATGCTGAGGAGTTTTGTGAAGTATAGGGTACATCCGGGTGCACGAGTTGCTGGTGGCGTGTAATTCCGTTAACGGTAACCATAAATTCTTTTTCCAGCCGGGCAGCCAGTTGTCGTGCGTGAAAGCCTGTTCCTCTGCTCTCTTTATTGTCGGTATCGTCAATACCTATGAGTATGCTCATTTATTCAGCCGGTATTTCTATGGAGTTAATTTTTGAAAGGAAGATATCGAATTCTTTTTCAATAACTTTATCTGCATTGTGATGGAATTCGTCAAAAGCTCGCACAAGTTCACGTCCTTGTGGTGTGAGGCATGAGCTGCCACCCTCTTTTCCTCCGCGGTTCTTGTCAAGGAGAGGAAACCCCAGTGCCTTTTCAATCTCTTTAAGGTCGCCCCAGGTTTTGCGATAGGTAATTCCCAGTGCTTCTGTGGCGGCCATAAGAGATCCGTGTTTTTCAATGGCTTTGAGTATTTGCCATTTGCCATCGCCCATAATACCTTTCTGATCGTTTGATTCGATCCATATTTTGTAATTCAGTTGAATTTTTTTCATACTTCACGGCTTTAGGCACAAAGATACAAAAAGCTGTTATGGGCGGGGTAATCTATTTGTAAAGACAGCGGTAGCTGGTGTCACCTGTTGTCTGAACCTTGAATTTTTTGTCTTTTTCAACAATAAAAGTTTCAAAAGGCTTAAAGGTTTTCCACTCTTCTTCTTCCGGTAGCATCACTTTCATCTCTCCGGAAGTAACAGTCATATACTCCACTGTTGCAGTACCAAATTCATAATCACCGGCAGCCATGACACCGATAGTGGCTTTTCCTTCAACTGATTCAAAAGCCAGGGATTTTACTTTCCCGTCGAAATATTCATTTACTGAGAACATAGTTTTGTGTTTTATAGATTAAAAAATCCCGTTTTGCAATATTGCTCCACGGGATTGGTATTTAATTAGTAGAATTTCTTTACTGACATTTAAGAACTTCCTTGATTTTATAGTCTGCTTCAGCTTTGAAGTTACCGAAAGCTGCCTGGTTATATTCCTCACAAGCTTTGGCGTTATCTCCTTTAGCTTCAAAAGCTTTACCCATTTCCAGGTGAATCCCGGCCTGAGTTTCCTGAGAGCTGTCAGAGAATTCAAGTGATTTTGTTGCAGCCTCGATTGCGGCGTCAGCATTTCCCAGGTTGTTATTGGCAACTGCGATGAAATAATATGCAAGGCCGTTTCTCTCATCATACTTGAGTACATGGTTAGCCTGTTCAATGGCATCCTCAAAGTTTTTCTTTGTAACAGCATCCTGAACAAGACCAAGATAAACACTGCGTCCTGTTTTGATGGCATTCATTGCTGTTTTCTCGTCATTGTCGGCACGGCCATATTCCACAGCTTTAAGCAGTGCTGCGTCCATTTTATCGTTATCACCCATATCTTTGTACGTCAGTCCTTTATACAAATAAATTGTACCTGACTCAGGGTCATAAGAGAGGGCTTCATCATAAGATGCAAGAGCACCATCAAAATCTTCTTTCTTGAATTTACTTCTGCCTACCGAACCAAGAATTTTTGCGATGTACTTCTGACTGCCATTAATAATTTTATCATTATTAACTGTTTTTGCACTTGCAAGCGCCTCTTTAAGAACTTCAAGGCCTTCCATTGCTTTCTTATTTTTTACCAGGTCGAGGCCATAGTAGTACTGTGCAACAGGAATCTGATCCTCGATACTGAATTTCAGGTCATCGGCATCCATTCCAATCATTTCGCACATGTCGAGTGCATCTTTGTACTTGGCTACAGCAACTTCATAGTTTTTTTCTTTAAGCGCCTGATTGCCTTCGTTGAAGATGCTACCTGCTGCGTTAATGTCTTCTTGGGCGAAAAGTGTGGAAACACTTACCATTACTATTGTCAGTAGGATCGTTAATCTGCTGAAAATCTTCATGTTAAATAAATTTTTCGTTGAACTTTTTATTATTAATGATTTCGTATTCACTGTTTTGGCGCATAAAAATATAAAATCCGGCCAATTATCCATAATCAAATTTGCGTAAAGTGAAAAAGGATTCCGAAAAAGCACTTACAAAACCGGAATTGAGAAACAAATACTGTTCCAGAAATCTATATTACAAACATCAATACAGAGTTTCTGTTCATTATTCATTATTAAGAAGTTGCTCTACATATGATTTGAGATCTTTCACGAGCTCTTCGTAGTGTGTTCCTGTTCCCGGTCCCATAAATCCGGTGTAAATCTTCTTAACTTCTCCGGTGCGGTCGATAAAAATTGTTGTCGGATAGGATACAATGTTATTTAGCATAGGAAGCACTTTGTTTGCTTCATCCTTGGATGCCGGTCCGGCCCACACTACCTCGTAGCCAATATCATATTGCTTAACAAGTTTGTCGATATTGTTATAAACTGTTCTTTTGTCATTGGATTTTTCAAATGCCAGAGCGATAATCTCCAGACCCCGGTCATGATAATTTTCATAAAGCCCGGCGAATAATGCAGTCTCATCCATACAGTTCGGACACCATGTACCCATGATTTGTATCAATACTACCTTATCTTTATAGCGTTTATCAGCAAGGCAGATTTTTTCATCAAAACGATTTGGGAAACAGAAGAATATTCTGTCAAAGTCATCTTTCAGATAGGTGAGCTTTTCAGGGTCTGCCAGTTCAGCAAAAGGATTTTTATATGCCATCCAGGATGTACTCCAGTGTTTTCCGCTGTAGAATTTCCCATGCAGGCTGTTGTCGGGGAGAATAGTAGCGCTAAATAAAAAGGCATGAGATCCATCAAAAGCTGAAAGCAATAACTGATCACCACGAACATTTCCTTCGAGATAGCGGAAATCCCCTGTTTCAGTTAAAAAAGTTCCCGTAACTCTGTTTCCCTGCTGCTTAAATTCACCAATAGCATTCCATGAATCCTCGGTCTCAGGCCCGAAAGTTACCTGCCATTTCCCGGAAACATCGGCAATGCTTTCATCTGAATCAAATAGAGGAAAACGGTTTTCTACACCATACTCGGCAAAAAACGGGATTGTATAATCATTGCCCCTCATATTATTCACCCAGATTCCTGACATTCTGTTCCCTTTTAGTTTTGCCTGAAACTGCGTATCGAAAAGCCTTGTCTGCATAAAAATACTGTCACCCTTCACCCATACAGAATCAAATGGCAGCCGCTCTTGCGCATTGCGTATTTCAGCGACAATAGCTCCAGGGTCATTACGTACCACATCGATAAAAAATGGCAATATCTTTTCAGGATTCTCTTCATCAATAGCAAGATAACAGTGCCATTTCCCTTTTTTTATCTCTGAATCCTTTTTATTGCAAGATGAAAAAGCGATGGAAATTATCAGTGTTATCGCAATGATTGCTGCAGATTTTCTATGCATGGTGATTTTTTTTCAAATATAAAGAAAAAGGCTGCTCAAAAAATGAACAGCCTTTTGAAATATGATCAAAGTATTCTTATTCGATAACAAGACGCTGGATAAGTACACCATTATCGCTGTTTACGCGAATGAAATATACTCCTGCGCTCATATTTTCAAGGTCAAAAGTTCTTGAGTAAGTATCATTGAAAGTGATTTCTCCACTCTCTTCCATAACTTCACCGAGAATGTTAACCATAACAATATTCACAGTTTGCGTTTCATCACTTTGCAGTGAAAGCGTAAACTGACCATTGTTCGGGTTAGGATAAACTGACATCATGACGTCTTTCGCAAGTTCACCGATTCCGGTACAATCTTTAAAGGTAACATTGACTTCGTCATCTGCAGTACAGCCAAACTCATTGGAAACAGTAAGACCAATGGATTTTGTATCACCAATTTCAACACCTGTAATATCCACATCAATAGTTTTTGTTGTTTCACCGGTACTCCATTCATAATTCACATTGTCGATTCCAGCATCGATTGTGATGATATGGTTGTGACAGATGGTTGTGTCGTTGATAAGAGAAACAGAAACTCCGTCAACTACTTCAACGGTGTGAGATGTTGTCACCTCTTCATTTTGACAGCCGTTGCCGTCACTAAGTGAGATAATAGTATATGTAGTAGTTTCTGCCGGATTAAGTTCCAAAACATATGGAGACTCATCTGCTTGAATCGTGTAATCATTTTCAATCATGAAAGTCCATGGCGCCATACCGGTGAAATCAACAGATAAAGTTGCTGTTGTTCCATCACAAATCATTTCATCACCTGAAATCGTTGCTGTTGGAATTTCATGAATTGTATAAACGATATCATCAGAAGTATCCTCACAGCTACCCATGGCTTCGGTAGTAAGTGTAAGAGTAACTGTCCCTGCTGCGAGGTCAGCAGCTCCGGGCGTATAAACCGGATTCATAACTGTTGCATCGGCAAAAGTACCGTCACCGCTTGTTGTCCAGAGAAGAGAAGCATAATTTTCAGCAGTAACCTCTTCAATAGTTATTTCATTATCGCCACAGCCGGCTATATCATCACCAAGCATTACTGTTGGCGGAGTGCTAATGGTAATCATCATATTATCAGATTTATCTTCAGCAGGACCGTGGGCCATGAGAGTAAGCTGTACTTCGCCATCTTCAATATCCTGAGTGCCGGGAGTATAAACCGGATTCAGAATTGTAGCATCATCGAAAGTACCATCTCCGGAGGTTGTCCACTCCAGTGATTCATAGTTTGTGGCAACGCCATTGAGCTGAACTGGCTGAGCGCCGCAAATATCAATGTCAGCACCGGCACTGGCAGAAGTTACCATCAGCGGAGGAAGAACAATCCAGTCTACCCAGACTGCGTCAGCACCACCAACCAGACTGCCGTTTTTCTGGTAAATCCATGTAAACATATGTTCACCGGCTTCAACGAAGTAGGCTACTCGTGTCCAGTCATTATCACCCGACCAGATACCTTTGATGTCTGTATCTACATAGAATCTCAGGAAGTCACGGTTCTCTTCAGTAGATGTTTTAAAGTAGAAAGAGATTGTGTCATCACTCATTACATTGGCATTCAGAATCATTCTGGTGTTGTTAGCATCGCCAATCTCACCTGATTTGGCAGAGTACATGCCTTCATAGGCTTCATCAGTAGAGATAGACCAGTCAGCATTACCCATGAATTGCCAGTCGAAAGTACCGAAGTCTCCGGATTCCCAGTCTTCTACAAGAAGTCCTACAGGTTTACTGATGTTGCCTGTAAATCCGTATTCGCCGGAATTAAGTGTAAATTCTATGTCGATATATTCCGCAATCGGAGTTGAAGCATCCACAGAGATATTGAAAGTAGCAGTTTGCTCTTCTCCAAAATTAATTGTCCCAACCTCAAAAGTTGAACTGTTAATTGTAAGATACTGGCTCGAAGAAGCGATTTCTGCGATAGCTTCCGGAGAAATGCTGTGACCGTTGTTCGGAATGTAAACGATAAGGTCGCCGGTTTCACCCGGATCCAGCATGCCGTTTCCATTTCCTGTTGCATCAAGAAAATCTGCTCTTCCGATACTTAAAACAGGAGCATTTGCTACCACCATGATATCGCTTTCCCACTCTTCAGCACCATCAGAGGAGTGAAGTGTGAATGCAATCTGATGCTGGTCAGGAACATTGTCAGCAACGGTAAAAGAGAACGCATTTTCAAGTGTTACACTGCTTTCAGCAGGAATAGTACCGAAGTCAGCAGTTCCGTTGGTGATTGTTACAAATTCATCGGTAGTCATAAGTTCAACGATAATGTTATCACCATCGTCGCTACCAACGTTTTTCATTGTCACATCAAGGCTTACATTTTCAGCATAGTCAATTTGTCCGTTGCCGTTTTCATCATTTGCAACAAAAGAATCCTTAAGGATGTATGCACCGGCAGGAGGAATAACCTGAATGGCCTGTTCATATCTGTAAAAGTCCTGTTTGGTAATTACCAGATCAACGAAAATGCCGGGAAGCTGAGCTTCGATTTCTACCATTACAGGTTCACCTGTTCCAATGGCAGTACCCAGAATTTCGCCATCATGTGAAAGACAAATCAGAGCACCTTCGTCAGTAGTAACTTCAAATTCTTCGAGACCGCTGAGCAGCACAGGGTTGTGGTTAACCGTAAGATCCTGTGGTACCTGAGTGTAAACGGTCATGAATGCATCACCGTGGTGATGGAAGAGGTTATAGGTTACTTCTTTGTTATTTGTGTTATAAGGCCAACCTGATTGCTGGAGGAAATATTTACCTGCAGCGTTACCAAATGCAGGAAGAATACCACGTGGTTCTGGAGTAGCACCGTATTGTGGCAAGAAATCCGGCCACATATTGTCATAAAGACCCCACACATAAGTATCGTTAACAAAAGAATAAGATACCTCAGATGCAGCAATAAGCCCTAAAGCACCATATCCGTGACGATGAAATTTTTCGGCAAAACACTCACCGCCAATATTGTATTTTCCTGTTAAACAGTTAATTGAAAAAACAAAAGTAAGGTCTGTATTTGTAAGTGAGTTAATGTTATTGTTGGAGTAAGATGGTTCTCCCCATCCTTCTTCATAACCATGATCGCGGTGCTGAAGCATAAATGCGCCGTTGTTAATGGCATTTGTAACCATTGTGGAGGTGCCACCGGTCCAGCCGCCCAGCTCCGAAGGAGAAGCCGGGATGTATCCCAGTCCGTTAGGACCAAAAACATTTAATACAGTATAAGTATTTGTTGCAGTTGACCATGGATCATTACTTGGGTTACCACCATAAACGGCATTAATACGTACAGGGTCTTTTCCGAGTTCGTTTTTCCAGAAACCACCAACAGATTCAGAACAGATCTGGAACCAGCGTTCAGTCTGCCAGCCCAAAGCTGTAATCGGATGGTTGTAGAAATCTTCAGACACAGGTGGGTTGGTTTCATAGTTGATGAACTTCATAATCATCAATTCAAGCTCATCAGCATCGCGGGCAGTGATACGTGCAAAAACCATATCCGGCATATCGTTATTGGTAACATCAGCATAAATGTTATCCGAAACACAGTAGTTGTCCCACGTTGGTGAGGTGATCTGTGATGAAGCATTTGAACCGTAATCACCCAACAGCAATACAGCAGCAGGTTTTATATCCCAGTTGTTGTAAGCATCATTAAAATAATCTTCGAGACCGCTGGCACTGTTAGTACCAATCTCTTCAAGAGTAACAACTTTAGTGAAGATACCCTGCTTATTACGGAAACGGCGGATGCTGTCTGCCCATGCAGTGAAGTCGTCGCCATTGGGGCTAACAATAAGGTATTCACAACCTGTAACATCTTTGGCATTACTTGCACGTTTGCTGTAATCTATTTTTGGAAGTTCGGAATAGTTCAGCATCATATCGCTGAGCATCGGATCCCAGAAGCGGCTGCGGTACCCAGGGTCGCCAAATTGACCATTTCCGCCATCAACAGTAACTTCAAACTGAATATCAGTATAAATGGTCAGCTCTTTTGTAACCGGGTTATACTGAAATGGTGTTACACCAACCACAACAGCATCAATACCTCTGATGGTTGTTTTTTCAGAAATTATTACCGGAGTTGCCGGATATAATGCATCAGCAGAGTATATCGACTGATCTTTTTCATAAACAAGAGGTTTATTCTCATTATCCCATGGGATTTCGGGAGAAGGGGCGATTTCAATATTCTGAATTACCTCTTTTCTTGATGAGATAATATTCACTGTAGCCTGAGCTCCCTGCGGTAGCGCAAGGTAGCGGCCAGAACCCGGAAGATTTGGTGCGCCCTGGTTGTTTGGAAGAAATTCTCCCGGAAGGGAAAGCTCTTTCATTGTTGCGTCACCAACTTCAAGATCAGTAATGGTGATCTCAGAAACAGAATAATTAATAGTTGTTGAATTCGCCTTTGTGGAAATTACAGAGTAACCGTCGGCACCCCATGAATTTTCAAAAGTCATTTGTTGTTGCGCCATTAAACCATTTGCACCTGAAAAGATAAGTGCAAGCACAGTTAGCACAACAGTAAAGTAGATTTGTCTCATAGTATGTTATTTAGATGTATTCGTGCTGGTGGCAAATATATAACAATTAATATATATCTGATAATATATCATTAACATAGAAACATATAAAGGCCTCAGGGTTGCATGAAAATTAATTTTTATACATAAATAATTATGATTCCGTATTTTCGTAGAAAATTACCGGTATGAAAGACCCTTTAAAGCACTTTTTTAATTTATACCCCTATGACTCCGAAACGATTCAAAGATATGAGGCGGGAGAGTGTTATGTGTTCGTGCAATTAAAGAATGGACGCACAGGAGTTTGTGCAACGCTAAATGATCCCCCGGTGGGTATTAATCCATTTACCCTTTTACCGGATTTGGACAATCATCATCACAGAATGATCTATAATGCCTGGCTTAATGCAACCATAAACGACGATTGGAACGCCGATGGTAAAGATGATATTTTTGACGTCATTCCTGTTGATAAAGAGATAAAAACAATTATGGTTGGCTTTTTTCGTCCGGTGGTAAAGCGTTTTGATGGTGCCGGTGTTCCGTTAAAAGTTTTTGACCGCGCGGTAACTCACGAGCGCCTCGAAAACATGGATAATCTGAAAGATGAGATTGTTAAAGCAGATCAGATAATCGTTACCTCAACTACCATTTTTAACGGCACCTTTTTCGAAGTGCTCTCCCTGAATCGCAATGCTGTTCCTGTTTATATGCTTGGACCATCAACTATTCTGCATGATGATATGTTTAAATATCCCGGGGTAAAAGGGCTTTTCGGGATGTCTTTTAAGAAATTTGATAATAAAACGGGAGACATAATCGCTTCCGGTGGTGGAACGCGTGATTTTAATATCTTTGCCGCCAAAATTTACAGACGAAGTCAGGATTTGCCGTTATGATGGATGCAATACGAGAACATCTGGGATCAAAAGTCGTAGGGATTGCCGGTGCCGGTGGGCTTGGCTCCAATTGTGCTGTTTCGCTTGCACGTAGCGGTGTGGGGAAAATTATTGTTGCCGATTTTGACACTGTGGCAAGAACCAACCTTAACCGGCAGTACTATTTTGAGGATCAGATTGGCGTGCCAAAGGTAAAGGCGCTCAAAATGAATATCTTCCGCATAGATCCCCATATAAGAGTGATTGCAAAAATCGAAAAAGTGACTCCTGAAAATATTCATGAGCTGTTTAATGAAGTTGACGTGCTTGTTGAAGCCATGGATATAGACAGTGAAAAGAGGCTTTTTCTGGAGGAAGCGATTGATTTGTGGCCAGAACGGCCGCTAGTGGCAGGAAACGGAATGGCAGGCTGGGGAATGAATGATGCCATTAAAACGTCAAGGTTTGGAAACCTCTATATTTGCGGGGATTCAATCACTGCCGTGTCGGATGAAAACCCTCCTTTATCTCCCAGAGTGAATATTGTGGCAAACATGCAGGCGAATATTGTGTTGGATATTTTAATGGCTGATTTTGATATAAACAATTATAGAGACTGAGTATGCAAATTACACTAAATAACCGTCCGGAAAATATCGGTAAATCTTCTGTTACTGTTAAGGAATTACTTAATATTAAGGGTTTTACATTTAAAATGCTGGTAATTAAGATTAATGGAAAACTCGTGAAAAAGAGTGATTACCATGCAACAAGTATCTCAGATGGTGATGTGGTGCAGGTGCTTCATCTTGTGAGCGGCGGGTGATTATTTCTTCAGGTACTCCAGCAGATCTGCCACCACAAATGTACTGCCACCGATAAACAGTAAATCATCTGATTCGCAATTTCTTAATGCCGTCTCATAGGCCTCAGGCACAGATTGGAAAGCCTCGCAATCGTTCAAACCAATCTTTTTACCAGTATCTTTTAATTCTTCAGCATCCAGACTGCGTGGTATTGAAGCCCGGCAAAAGTAATAAGCAGCATTAGCAGGAAAGGCCTGCAGAATACTTGCTGCATCTTTATCGTTAACGACCCCAAGCACCAGATGAAGTTTTTTGTACTGCGTATTCTTAATCATACCGGCAACCTGCTCAATACCCTCCTTGTTATGCCCTGTGTCGCAAACAGTAAGAGGTGATGTTTGAAGTGTCTGCCATCTGCCTCTGAGCGCTGTATTTTTTATAATGTTTTTAAAACCTTCCTTTATGGATGTG
>PKSY01000067.1 GCA_002869405.1 Marinilabiliales bacterium | reverse complement strand
TGACAAGTTTGATAACTGTCCGGATGATCCGGGAACAGAAGAACTTAAAGGTTGCCCTGAAAAAGTAATTGAAGAGATTGAAAAACAACTCTCTTTCAACGCTGAGAATATATACTTCGCTACAGGAAAAGCTACCATTCAGGCTGTATCATTCAAGAACCTTGATAACATTCTTGATATCCTAAACGAATATCCCAATATTCGTCTGAAAATTGAAGGTCATACCGATAATACCGGTAGCCGAGAACTCAACCTTAAACTTTCAGAAGATCGTGCATTCTCTGTAATGAACTATTTCACTGATCGTGGAATTCCTGCATCTCGTTTCCAGGCTAACGGATATGGTCCTGACCGTCCTGTGGCCACTAATGAAACCAGCGATGGCAGAGCCAAGAACAGAAGAACAGAAATACACCTTATTCAAGAGTAGTAATCAAAAAAGTAAAATATTAATTAAAAGTCCGGTTTTTGCCGGACTTTTTTTATATTTGCCCCATGTGCCAACAGAATAATACGAAAGCATTAATTATTGATGACGATTCGCTCGGCTGCTTTTTGCTTAAATCCCAGCTTTTGAAAATGGCAATTTTTGCGGATGTGGCATCAGATAGCGATTCTGCCATGAGGATTCTTCTGCAAAATCCTGACATTAATATGGCTTTTGTTGATTATCACCTACCCGGAATTACCGGTGATAAATTGATCAAACAATTGCTTGAGCAACGTCCTGAATTAAAATATGTGATTGTTTCAGGTATAAAACCGGATGAATGTGAAGCTATTGATATCGAAATTGACCCCAAATGTTTTATAACCAAGCCTGTAACACCTTATAAACTAAAAAAGGCGATTTCTGTTTTTCAATAATATATTTCCGCTCTTTGGATATTTTGTATCTTCCCGAAAAATTTGATTGTAATGGACTGGGATAGTCTTTCTGTGTTTTTCTTTATATTCTCTATTGCACTTATCGCCGTATTTTTTGGTTATGCAGCAATTGTATCTCTCCTTGAAAAAGAGATGCGCGCTTTTACTGTATTCTTAGTTAGTACATTGATATTTAGTTTTTTATTGTTTCTTGTCTATGCTACTATAGTTCCGTGGTATCTGTTTATCGCAGCTGATATGGTTCTGATAGTAGCCATCTTGTTGTTTTTTCTTCCTTTTAAAAATGGTTTTTCCAATGCAGAAAATCCTTTGATGCGAATCGATGAACGCATAATTATGTTCAGCATGAGCAGGCTTATTCCCGGGTCAAAGCGCTACCGTGATTATTATGATGAGTTTCCGGAGCATCTTGATAATGACAGGCAGTTTAGAAATTTACCGGGATTACTATCCTCTGAAGCTCCGTTTTTTGATGAGAAGTATTTTTACGCCGCTTTGAATAATTTCTCAACGGTCGAAACACTGCATAACCTGGTTGATGGCCCATTTGTTGAGCGGGAAAGCGAGGTTGATCCGAGTGAAGTGACAAATTTTATTTCCTCCTGGGTTGAGAAAATGGGCGCTCATTCGAATGGTGTGACGAAACTTCATGATTACCATAAATACAGTATTGTAGGTCGTGGTGATGATTATGGAAAAAAGGTTGAACTGGATCATACCTATGCCTTTGCTTTTACAGTGGAGATGGATAAAAACCTCATGGATGCCGCGCCGATGGCACCCGTTGTCTTTGAATCATCACAACAATACCTGCGGTCGGGATTAATTGCAGTGCAGGTTGCTGAATGGATTCGTTCTTTGGGGTATGATGCACGTGCACATATTGATGGTAATTACCGTGTTGTTTGCCCGTTGATAGCCCGGGATGCCGGTCTTGGTGAAATAGGCCGCATGGGTTTGCTTATGACTCCTCGTTTAGGGCCACGGGTTCGTATTGCGGTTGTGACTACAAATATGCCGCTTCAGGTTTCCAAAAGATTACCGGATCCTTCTGTAGATGCATTTTGTGACGTTTGTAAAAAATGCGCAATCACTTGTCCTTCGGCTGCTATACCAAAAGATCAAAAACAGGAAATAGACGGGATTTTGCGTTGGCAGATTGATCAGGAAAAATGTTACACCTACTGGTGCAGGGTTGGAACTGATTGCGGTAAATGTATGAGACTGTGTCCCTACTCACATCCGGATAATTTTCTCCACAATGTGGTGAGGTACGGCATTAAAAGAAGTCATCTCTTTAGGAAATTTGCTGTGCGGATGGATGATTTCGTTTATGGTAAGAATCCCAAGCCCAGACTGCCAAAAGGTTAACCAAAATGCTTATCGAGCTATAATTGACCGTTTTCAATGGCTGATACAATGATTTCCATATGTCTGTCATCACCATCTTCTTCATATTCATTCTTCAGGTTATATCCCCAGATGCGTGCGATGCCCTGCCAGAAAAATGCAGAGAAGGAGCCACGGAAATTTCGGAGGATTTCATATGATGACTGATCGCATTCCCTGTCCACCAGCTTTATAAGTACTTTACCCTGCCGTGTGTTGAGTTTTTTGAGCTCTTCGCCATACTGTGTCATCAGCTCATCCTCAATACGTTCAAAATAAACCTTTTGTTCCTTGCGGTTATCCTGAAGGCTGTCAAGTATCGGAGCATAGGATTCCAGTTTTTTTCCGGCCTCTTTGGCATAGGGATATACTTTTTTAATATCCTTTACAAGCCTGGTGTATCTGCGTTCAGCTCTGCGTGTGGTGAAAGTGGGTTTGGTATAATAGATATATTCAAATACGGGAAGCTCTTTTAATATCAGCGTATCCCCATCAATGGCACTGGCCTGCATAAATATAAGTGTATCAGGCTTGCTCTGCGAAAAGGCAGAGAGGCTGATGAAAAGGGAGAAAAAGAGTATGTATTTGTATTTCTGCATCGCCGCAGAGAATTTCAATTATTGTGCCAAAGATATAGCACCTTACGCTACCCGAAGTTTCTGCGCCGAAATCTTTGTTAGTTTCTTCTCTGCGTAGCTCTTAGTGATTCGGAGCTTATCCTTTAAAGGATTTCCGGGGTATTCAAACATGGCATCGGTAAGCACAGCCTCCATTAGCGAGCGCAGCCCACGCGCACCAAGCTTGAATTCAATGGATTTGTCCACAATATACTCCAGTGCCTTCTTGTCGAAACTTAATTCTATGCCATCCAGCTCAAAAAGTTTTTCAAACTGTTTGGTTAGTGCATTTCGGGGCTCTGTGAGAATCTTTGTCAGTGCCTCTTTATCCAGCGGATTGAGGTAGGAGAGTACCGGCAAACGTCCTACGATTTCCGGAATCAATCCGAAAGACTTCAGATCCTGGGGTGCGATGTATTGTAAGAGATGCTCGCGGTCAATGGTTTCGCGGTTCTTTGATGCCGCATAACCTACAACATTTGAGCGAAGTCGTGAGGCGATTTTCTTGTCAATGCCATCGAAAGCACCACCGGCCATAAACAGGATGTTTTTGGTATCTACCTGTATCATCTTCTGCTCAGGGTGTTTTCTTCCTCCCTGTGGAGGCACATTGATAGTGGCACCTTCCAGAAGCTTAAGAAGGGCCTGCTGTACCCCTTCCCCGGAAACATCACGTGTGATACTCGGATTGTCACTCTTTCTGGCAATCTTGTCGATCTCATCGATAAAAACAATACCACGCTCTGCCTGCTTTACATCATAGTTCGATGCCTGTAACAGTCGTGAAAGGATGCTCTCCACATCTTCCCCCACATAACCTGCTTCAGTAAGTACCGTAGCATCAGCAATGGCGAAGGGTACGCGCAGCATCCTGGCAATTGTGCGGGCAAGCAGTGTTTTTCCGGTTCCTGTTTCGCCAACAATGATAATGTTTGACTTTTCAATTTCCACGCTATCCTCATCACTTTGACTCATGCGTGAAATTCTTTTGTAATGATTGTAAACAGCAACGCTAAGTACTCGTTTGGCTTCCTCCTGACCAATTACATATTCATCAAGATACTGTTTTATCTCAGCAGGTTTCAGCAAATCAAAGTCAAGATCAGACTCCTCATCTTCATGTCGCGCCTGAAATTCTTCATCTACAATCAGCTTTGCCTGCGAAATGCAATAATCGCAGATATGGGCATCCATACCTGCGATAAGAATATTTGTTTCTTCCTTCGGCCTTCCGCAAAAGGAACATCTGTCATTACTTTTAGCCATTTAAAAATGCTTTAAACAGTTTTCATAAGCACTTCATCAATCATACCATATTCTTTGGCTTCCTGTGAGCTCATCCAGAAGTCACGATCTCCGTCAGCCCAGATTCTATCATATTCCTGGCCTGTATGGTCTGCAATAATTGTATAAAGTTCTTTTTTGATTTTTCCGATTTCGCGTGCAGTGATTTCGATGTCTGAAGCCTGTCCCTGCGCACCGCCCAAAGGCTGGTGAATAAGAATACGTGAATGCTTCAAAGCTGAACGTTTACCTTTTTCACCGGCACAAAGAAGTATAGCGCCCATTGAGGCTGCCATGCCAGTACAAATCGTTGCGATGTCAGGAGCTACATACTGCATGGTGTCATAGATGCCAAAGCCTGCATACACACTTCCACCGGGAGTGTTCAGGTAAATTGTAATATCTTTCGATGGATCAACTGACTCCAGAAACAGCAGCTGAGCCTGGATGATATTTGCCACGTAATCATCAATAGGTACACCAAGGAAAATAATCCTGTCCATCATCAAACGGCTGAAAACATCCATTGTAGCGATGTTCATCTGGCGCTCTTCAATGATTGTTGGCGAGATGTAGTTATTATAGATCGATGTGTACTGATCCAGTCTTGCAGAGCTGATGCCCTGATGCTTTGTAGCGAAATTTCTGAATTCGTCTGCTTTCATTGTGTTTACTTTTCGTAGGTTTTAGATATCATTTCAACAAATTCATCGTAAGAAAGTTCTTTTTCTTTGATTTTTACGTTGTTCTTAAATGTTGAAATAAGACGTTGCTCAAAAAGCTGATCATAGATACTCTTCACCTGATCCTGGTTTTGCATCAGATTGCCAATGATCATGTCGATACGCTCTTTCATCTCCTCGGTCTCTTCCTGTCCACCCATGAATAACCCTTTGATATGATTGCGGATATCATCCTGAGAAATTTTCAATTCAGGATGCGCGTTCATGAGTTCTGACTCGATAAGATTCCATTTCATGGATTTTATGAAACTGTCCATCTGAAGCTCAAGCTGATCTTCAGTAATTTCTTCCTCATTAGTTTCCATAATCCAGCGCTTCAGGAAATCTTTTGGAAGTTCCATATCAGCTTTTTCAATAACTGCATCAATACAATTATTTACAAAATGTCTGTCTGATTCAGCAGAATAGGAGACAGCTACATCCTTTTTAATGCGTTCACGAAGTTCTTCTTCAGTATTAATTTCATCCTGAGGATATACTTTCTTGTAAAGTTCTTCATTAAGTTCTGCATTCTGGCGACGTGTTATGCCGTTAATTGTAGTTGCAAATTCAGACTTCAGCCCTTCAGCAACTTCTTTTTCAATATTAAGCATAGCTGCAACATCAGTGGCATTCTTAATGGCATTCATTGGGTCAAATTTTACTATTGCGCCAACTCTTTTGCCAATAAACTTTTTCTTAATGGTTTTCAATTGAATCTCTTCAAGTGAAAGGGAGGCAGTATTCTGAATTCCACCTTCGAGAATATTGCCCTCTTCATCGAGTTGAGCAAAGTCACAATTCAGTAAATCGCCTTCTTCAACCGCTTCTACATCGATAGTGGTGCCATTTCTTTTAAGCACATCAGCGATATATTCGTCAACCTGACTTTCTTCAACCTTGATTTTTGTGTATTCTACTTCAATGGAATCATCAAGAGTGATATTCACTTCGGGTTTGAGCCCGAGGTCAAAATAGTAAGTAAAATCTTTCATGTGATCCAGGTCGATAGTACCTGTTTTTTCAAGGTTTGGCAGTGGATTACCGATAACATCGATTTTCTCTTCCATTAGATATTCACCGATTTTTTCCGAGAGCATAGTATTAATCTCTTCACCAATCACGGCTTTTTCGTACATCTTTTTTACAATTCCCATAGGCACTTTACCTACGCGAAAACCTGGGATATTTGCCTTTCTCCGGTAGTCCTGAAGTTGTTTCTCTACCTTCTCAGAATAATCAGCCTCAACAATTTCAATTTTTAGGGTAGCAGTAAGTGTACCTGTGTTTTCTTTTGTAATAAGCATTGGAAAAAATCTTAATGAATAATAATGACTTTTACAGATTGGATTTAAAAATAAGTGCGGATGAAGGGACTCGAACCCCCACGCCTTTCGGCACTAGATCCTAAGTCTAGCGCGGCTACCAATTACGCCACATCCGCAACTTTACATCTATTCCCGTTTCGGGGGTGCAAATATACATTTTTTTTTAACTATATACGATTATATGACTTAATTTAAAAGCTGTATTGCGAAATTATTGTAATGATGTGAAATTTATGATAACCAAAACGCTACAGATTGATGGAATATTCTCAACGAACAAAAAAAACTGGTTGTGAAGTAGAATACAATATAATCTAGACGTAAACAATATCCATTGAAAACTCCCGGTTGATATAGATCAGGGCCTTTTTTTCTACCTCATATCCCATCTCCTCAAGCAAAACCCCATACTCCGCAATCTGTTTCTTATGCGATTTCTTCTCTTCTCCGGTTTTGTAATCAATAACAATCGCATTCTTATCAAAAAGCACCACGCGGTCAGGGCGGTAGGCTGAGTGATCCGGACGGATTATCTCACGTTCATTTAAAATCTGACCTTCATTGGAGAAATACTTTTCCAGCTCCGGATGAGCGATGATTCTTTCAATCTGTTGTTGAATGTTCTCTTTTTCATCATGTATGATATTTCCGCTCTCAACCTCTTTATCTATTACAGGATGCACATCTTCAATGGTCTCAATTTTTGATAGAATGGAGTGAATTAGAAGTCCGGTATCTCTCGCACTGCGTTCCTGCTCCATGGCCATCTGTACTGCCGGAGAACTCAGGGTAACCACATTCCGCCACATATTGCACTCCATCATATTCTCTGTGTCGATGATGGCTGCCTTTTCATGCTTCTCCCCGCTATCCGGTGTAACCGGATTTGGATTTATGGAAAGTGTATGATCTTCAGCATTGTAATCTGGGTGAGAAGTACATACATTAGCAATCAGGTCGCCCATATTGCCTTTGTATTCAGGGTTTTTACCTTTCTCTATGAGCGATTTGCTTTGGCAGATAATGGATAACCGCTTTGAGGCACGTGTCATCGCAACATACAGGATATTGACATTATCAACCATGGAGGCCTCTTTTTCTCCATTGTATATTGACTCCAGAGATGTTGTTTCCAAATCCTTATTCATGGAGAAATAGAGATATTCCATATCATCAGAGATGTCTTTTATCTCATCGGGGACTTCACAGCTGATTTTATTACTGGAGAGCTTAAATTTTTCCCCTGCAACAGGCAGTATTACAACCGGATATTCCAGTCCCTTGGATTTATGGATTGTGGAGATGCTGACCGCATTTATGCCTTCAGAAACATCCAATGACGCTTTTTTACTCCGTTTCTCCCAATATTCGAAGAAGTTATGCCTGTTAGGATCAGACTTTGTGAAATTGAAAACCTCATTCAGGAAATGCCGCAGGTATGCATCGCGGCTGCCATTGGGAATGAATGTGGCAATGAAATGCTCCGTGAGGTCATAAAGTGAAAGCTTCTCAGGGTTAATTACCAGATCAGGATAGTGTACTTTTACCAATTTCCAAACCGGATTTTCAGTAGCATTATTAAAATTCAATGAAGCAAAATCCTTTACGGATGAAAATGCGGTATTCGTCCTTTCAAGATATTGAAGGATGGCCATCGCATCAATCCTGTTCTCCGGCTGTATGGTACAGCGAAGGAGAGAAATCAGAAACTGGACCTTCCGGGAACCGGATAATAACAGACTCTCTGCCGTGATTACCGGAATGTCAGAACTTGTTAATGCCGAGGCGATTTTGGAAGCGAAGTCATTGGAGCGTACAAGGATTGCAATATCACGGTGCTCAAAACCTGAGGAACGAATTTCCTGAATCAGCGACTCCATCTGCAGATAGAACTCTTCGTTATTCTTACCATGTTCAGTGAAACGAATATCTATAACTCCACCGGTATTGCTTTCATCAAAATTTTGATTGTGGTGATCATAAATTTGCTTTTGCGATTCAGGAATATACTTCTTTGCCTCCTCGAAAAACCAGTTATTAAACGCTATGACTTCCCTTTTTGACCGGAAGTTATTTTCCAGGTGCATCTCGTTGTATTGTGTGCGAAGCGTGTTTGAGCGTTCATTGTCAAATGGAGAATCAAACTCCGCGGGCAGATCAGGCAGCTCAATGAATTGTGCGGCATTTCCACCTCTCCAGCGATATATGGCCTGTTTGGCATCACCAACTATAAGGCTTTTTCTCGAAGAAGCAAGTGCATTATCAACCAGTGGCAAAAGGTTGTGCCACTGCAATAGTGAGGTATCCTGAAACTCGTCAATCATAATGTGATGGTACCACTCGCCAACACGCTCGTAAATAAAAGGTATTGCTTCTTCCTGCACCACTTTACTGATCTCACGGTTGAAATCGGAGATGTATACCCTTCTGTTATCCTTTTTTATCTGATTTACAAGCTTAAATACTTCATTCTGAAGTGAAAGAGGGTAGAGGTTGCTCTTCATCGATTGTATGAGAATATATCGCGGCTCTAATTCATACTTAATGCGCGCCAACTCAATGAGAATATCTTTGATTTGCGATGCATGACTTTCAATAATATTCAATTTCCCGTTTGGATTTCTTTTTGCTGCAATTTTATCTTCCATGGCTTCAGCAAAATAGCTATTGGGTTTTATAAAGGTGGTGATACCTTTCGCCACTTTTATTATTTGACCAAAAATGGAATTTTTACCGCGATGAAAATCCGTCAATTCAAGCCCCTCGTCGTTCATAAATCGAACAAACTCTTCTGCAACCTTCTTTCCCGAATTCTCAATCACCTTTTCAGCAGCACTACAAGCTTTACTGATATTCATGAAGTCGTTAACTTCATATTTTTGCAGCGACTCAAGCAGTTTTACATTATCATCCGAATGAATTTTTCCTGAGAAAAAATCCAGTAATGAACGTGAAATATCCCACGTCTTATCCGAATCAATGTGGTAATTTACATAGCTGTTCATGGCTGCTGTGATATCCTTGTCGCGGCCAACCTGAGCTGTAACCATCTCCATGGCTTCTTCATACAGGGAATCGGTATCTGTATCTGTTTCAAAGCCTACCGGAATCTCCAGGTCGGAGGCAAAAGTCTTTAAAATACGCTGCATGAAACTGTCAATGGTAAGAATTGCCAGATCGGTATAGCTGTGAAGAATTGCGGACAGGGTTTCTTTAGCCTTATTGCTGAGCGTTTCATTATTGCATTTGAGTTGCTCAATAAGCCATGGACGGATAAACAGATTGGTAGCAGAACCGGCAAATTTTTCAGGTTGAGAAAGCTCCCGGAGGTTTTTCAAAACACGCTCCTTCATCTCATTCGCAGCCTTATTCGTAAATGTAATGGCAAGAATGTGTTTGTATGCATCTTTATATTGCAACGCCAGTGCGAGGTACTCTTTAACAAGTGTGAAGGTCTTTCCTGAGCCGGCCGAAGCTTTGTATACGAGCAACTTCCCGGTATTTTCGGTTTTCATAGGGATATTTTTTACAAATATACAGTCTTTATCGCTATTTTTGTATAAACAAACTTCCAAAATCCGGGCTCATGAAACGACTCATCTCTTTATCAGTTATTTTAATTTCAATTGTCCTGTTTATTGGCTGTGGCAGAGGCGACAGTGCATCAGACAGAAAAACTTCAGAAACCAACAATGCCTTTATCAGTGCTTATTCGGGCGGAATGCTAAGTTCAGGAAGTGCCATTAGGGTGGTATTTGCAAATGATATTTCCGACGAAATCAGAAACAATGAAAGCCCGCAAAGGATATTCTCCTTTTCTCCACGCATAAAAGGTTCTGAGGTATGGATGAATGAAAGAACCCTGGAGTTTCTGCCGGAGAGTCCGCTTAAGAATGGTAGTGAATATGAAGCATCTATAGATCTTGCAAAGGTGTTTGGTACCGGGAATGACAATAACCTGTTTCAATGGAAATTCCGGGTGATAGATCAGGCAATGTCCGTGAGTTTGGTGCAGGTAGTTGTTGAAGAGAAAGCACCGGAGTTTGTATCAGTTATTCTGGAAGTTCAGACTGCTGATTTTGCAGAAAATGAGTTTGTTGAGAAATCGCTTGATGATTTGCCCGGTAATGCTGAACCCGTATGGGATCATAGTGCTGACGGGAAAAAGCATACACTGCGTTTATCCGGAATAAAAAGAGAACCTGAGGATGTAGAGCATAAAATTAAGTGGGATGGAAAGGTACTAAATGCTGATGGTTCAGGTGAAATCGAAGTGATAATTCCCGGAACAAATATGTTTAAGGTTTTAGAAGTCAGGACTTTCCCGGCTCCGGATAAATATATTCAAATTACCTTTAGTGATATTCCGGATCCGGAGATGAACCTCGACGGTTTGATTTACCTCAGCTCCGGAGCCGCATTGAATACTGTACGACAGGAAAATACCATAAAAGCCTATCCTGAAGGAAATGCAGGCTTTGAAGATGTGCTGACCATTGATGCAAGCCTGCAGAGCTATAATGGCATTAAACTCAATGAGGATTATGTTCAGGATATACGTTTTGAAGCACTAAAACCCGAAATCAGATGGATTGGGGATGGTGTTATTCTTCCGGATGGAGATAATCTGATTGTTCCTTTTGAAGCTGTTAACCTCAGCGCTGTGGATGTAAAAGTCGTCAGGGTTTATGAATCCAACCTCACCCAGTTTTTTCAGGATAACAGCTACACAACACGATATAACCTAAAAAAAACCGGAAGACTGATTCTGAAGGAAAAGGTAGAACTTACCGGCAATACCCCTGTAAATCGCAGTATCTGGAATACCTTCAGTATTGATCTTTCAAAACTGATGCAACCGGAACCGGGCGCAATGTATTGCGTCGAACTGGATTTTAATATTAACTATTCCACCTATCCCTGCGCCGAATCGGAAGCATCAGCGGAACAAAGTGAGGCATACGGAAATCTGAAAGATGACCCTGAGTACCGCGAGTATGACGATCCTTCCTATAATAATTATGATTATGGATATTACTATTCCGGATGGTGGCAGCATCGTGATGATCCTTGTTTTAAGGCCTACTACAACAACAAAAGCATAGAGCGTAACATTCTGGCATCCAATGTCGGAGTAATCACCAAGAAAGATGCAAATGGCTTACTGTCAGTTTTTGTCAACGATATCCTTTCTTCAAAGCCGCTCCCCGGAGCAAAAGTCTCTGTGCTGAATTACCAGAAACAGCTGATAAGTGCCGGAGAGACAGATTATACCGGCAGCACTGAGATTTCCTGCGACCAGACTCCTTTTCTGGTGCTTGCAGAGTCACGTGATCAGAAAGGTTATCTGAAGCTTATTGACGGCCAAGCCCTCTCATTAAGTCGTTTTGATGTTTCAGGCCAGGCTAGCGAAAAGGGTTTAAAGGGATTTATTTATGGTGAAAGAGGTGTGTGGCGTCCCGGAGATACTCTCTATCTCTCGTTCATGCTTAATGACAAAGCCAACCCGGTACCCGAAGATCACCCTGTGCTCATGGAACTTTACGACCCGCAGGGACGAAGCGCATGGCGACAGGTTCAGAAACTGGGACAGGGGAAATTAAATACCTTTATCATCCCCACCAAAGAAGAAGATATTACAGGTGCATGGAACGCCAAAGTTACTGTCGGCGGTGCTGTTTTTACCAAAAGTATTCGTATTGAAACCATAAAACCCAACAGGCTGCGGATTCAGATGGATATTCCTGATACGCTCAACGCCACGTCGGAGATGAACATCCCTCTGAAAGTAGAATATCTTCACGGTGCAAAAGCTCCCAACCTGAAGTTTGAAACTGAAATACGACTGCAATCGGTAAATCCTGAGTTTAAAAATTACAAAGATTTCCTCTTCTATGATCCTGCCATATATTTTAATGAACACCGCTACGATGACATCTATGAGAAACTGGATGCCAATGGCACAGCAACACTCATAATCCCTGATCTGAATAACAGGGCACCGGGTTTTGTAAAAGCTCAGTTCTCCTCCAGGGCATACGAGAAAAACGGTGAATTTAGTGTGGATTACTCCTCGGCACTGATGTCTCCCTTTGATACCTATGTGGGTGTTAAGGTTCCCGGAGATTCAGATTACTGGAACAGGCTGGAAACCGATGTAAGCCATCCTGTTGAAATTGTGACCGTGGATGCACATGGAAAACCGGTAGCAGAAAATAATGTGGAAATCAGTTTTTATAAGATGAAGTGGAACTGGTGGTACGAAAACAGCGGCAGCTATGCCTCGTTTGTAAATAACCGAAATGTGAAGCCGGTGATGCACAAAACCATCTCCACAAAAGATGAAATCTATAAAACAAGCTTTAAGATAGATTATGACGACTGGGGACTTTACCTGATATATGTGAAGATTCCGGGCGGTCACGCAACAGGCAAAGTGGTTTATGTGGACTGGCCGGGCTGGAATACCCGTAAAACCGAGGGCGATAAAGATGGCGCATCATTGTTGTCCGTAAAAACCGATAAAGAGAAGTATCTGGTAGGAGAGGATGCCGTGCTCTCATTCCCGGGTGCGGAGAACGCAACGGCAATCATTACCATTGAGAATGGCTCACGAATACTGCAAAAGCAGGTGATAACAACAACAGCCGGTGATAATCAGTACTCCTTTGAAGTGACTGAAGAGATGACCACGAATGTCTATGCTTCAATTCATATGTTACAACCTCACAATCATCCCGGAAACGACCTTCCAATAAGGCTCTACGGTGTTGTGCCGGTGTTTGCCGAAGATCCGAAAACAAAGCTTACTCCTGAGATAAAGGTTAAAGACCAGCTTCGTTCAAAAGAACAAACAGATATTACAATCTCCGAAAAGTCAGGAAGGGAAATGTATTATACGCTGGCAGTTGTGGACGAAGGACTTCTGGGGCTGACAAACTTCCGAACGCCATCGCCCTACAATCATTTCTTTGCCCGCGAAGCACTGGGTGTGAAGACCTGGGATATGTATGATGAAATAATTGGCGCATTTACCGGAAATATGGCTGCCGTTTTTGCCATTGGTGGTGATGAAAGCCTCGCCGGTGATGAAGACGGGAAAAAGAAAAGGTTTAAGCCGGTAGTAAAGTTTTATGGTCCTTTCAAACTCAAAAAAGGGCAGAAACAAAGTCATCAGCTTCAACTACCTGAATATGTGGGAGCGGTGAGAGTAATGGTTGTTGCTGCAGCAGATAATGCATACGGCTCAGCTGAGAAAGAGGTTATTGTAAAAGATCCGCTGATGGTTCACGCCACCATGCCTCGTTTGCTCTCGCCCGAAGAATCTGTTAATGTGCCGGTTACCGTGTTTGCCATGGACGACAAAATTAAAGATGTTGAAGTTACATTAACCGCTACCGGTGATGTAACGCCGAAACAATCGGCTAAAAGGCTCACTTTTGATGAACAGGGAGAAAAAATTGCCTATTTCGCCATAGAAACAGGAAATGCCACCGGAAACATAGGATTTGATATTAAGGCCTTGTCCTCAGGTGAATCTGCCTCAGAGCATATTGATATTTACCTTCGCAATCCGAATCCTTATGAAACCATGGTCGAAACATACCTTGTGAAGGCCGGTGATAATAAAGATATCCCTGTTAAGGTAATTGGAGATCATGCTGGTGCCGCCCTAAACGTGGAAGTGGCTTCTATCCCTCCGATAAATGTTAGCAGGACTGCCGAATACATGATGCGCTATCCACATCATTGCGCTGAGCAAACTACTTCGGCAGCCTTAGTTCAGATGTTGCTGCCTTCACTTCTGGAAACCAGTGATCCACGGTTCGATAATGCGCAGGAGAATGTTACTGAAATACTTGCCGGATTAAGGCGCTATCAGAAAGGAAATGGTGGCATTGGTATGTGGCCTGTTAGCCGCGATGCATCTCCATGGGTAACATGCTATGTAGGTCATCTCCTCGCTGTAGCAGGCGAAACCGGTTACGCAGTTCCCAAAGCACTTAAGACACAATTACTGCGCTATCTTTCAAAAAATGACTTTTCCGATCAAAATGACGCTTTTCTTGCTGAATCTTACCGCCTGTATGTGCTTGCACTTCATGGGAAAACAGATTTCAGCAGTATGAACCGGTTGAAAGGGAAAACGCTCTCTCAGGTTTCAAAACTAAGACTTGCTGCTGCATATGCCATTGCAGGAAAAATGGATATTGCCGGGAATATGCTTGAGAGTGTGAACCTTCAGGAATATTACGACTACAACTATCATCGCTGGAATTACTACTATTTTAATAAAAACACGGCCATGGCCATGGCACTTGAGACCGCTGTGCTTGTGGATAATGAAGAGCTGATACAGGATATTGCACTTGAACTTTCCGAAGTACTTTCCGGGAAAAGTTATCTAAGTACACACAGCGCTGCGTGGGGTATGTATGCCATGTGGCGTCTTTACGGAAATGAAAAGAAATCGGGTGTTACAAGCTATGAGTATACTATCGGAAATCATGATTTCAGCCTTAACACTTCAGGTGCTGTATCTCAATCTTCAATTCCTTTTGAAGTATTTGGCGACTCCATAATTCAGTTTACCAACAAATGTGAGAAGCAACTTTTCGTGAATACGATTTCCAGTGGTCAACCTGATCCGGGTGATGAAATCAGCGATTCCCGGAACCTGAATCTGGAGGTTGTTTATGAAGATGCTGATGGTGTGAGTATCTCTCCCGATCTTATACAGCAGGGTGAGGATTTCATGTTAAAAGTTAAAGTTTCAAATCCCGGATTAAAAGACGATTATAAGAATATGGCTCTTACAGTTGGTCTTCCCGGCGCATGGGAATTCCTGGGACTGATGAGCGAAGCCCTTGGCGCACAGGATAGTAACGTTGAGTATATCGATATCCGCGATGATAAGGTAAATGTATATTTCCACCTTGGAAAAAGCAAAGCCATTGAAATACCGCTGCGGGTACATGCATCATACACCGGGAAATACTATATGCCCGCAGTAATTTGTGAAGAGATGTATGATAACACAATCTATGCACTTACGAAAGGTCGATGGGTAGAGGTGACACCATAAGAAGAATGCCCCTGTGGTTGAAATTTTTTTCGGGAGGAGCAGTATTATTTCTGCTCTTCCTGCTTTTTGTGCCTGTGGCTGAGTTTTCTGATCCTTATTCTACTGTTATTGAAGGTAAAGGAGGTAAGCTTCTGGGAGCGCATATTGCTGATGACGGTCAATGGCGTTTTCCTGCCCCGGATTCAATACCTGCGGCTTTTGAAAATGCACTGCTAACCTTTGAAGACAGACATTTTTATGCCCATCCCGGAGTGAATCCGGTGTCGCTGTTCAATGCCTTTCGTGCCAATATCAATGCAGGAGAGGTGGTGCGCGGCGGAAGTACTATAACCATGCAGGTAGTAAGATTATCCCGCAAAGGAAAACCCAGAACTTATGGCGAAAAGCTGATAGAAATTGTGCTTGCATTTCGCCTGGAACTGGCAAAGTCAAAGAGAGAGATTCTGACAATGTATGTGGCACATGCCCCTTTCGGTGGGAATGTGGTTGGCCTGGAAGCTGCATCGTGGCGTTATTTTCGCCGTCCTCCGCATGAGCTTTCGGTGGCTGAGAATGCCATGCTGGCGGTACTTCCAAACGCTCCGGCAGCAATACATCCTTCACGAAACAGAAACAGCCTGCAACAAAAACGAAACAGGCTCCTTGCTGCTGAAATGAATAGAGAATTTATCAGTGAGGAGAATTTTCTGATGGCGCTGGAGGAACCCCTGCCGCTCTCGCCGGAGCCATTGCCAAATCTTACGGAGGTGCTTTCCGGACGCCTGTCTGTGGTCTTTCCCGGCCAAAAAGTACAAACAATGATTGATCCCAACCTGCAGTATGAGGTAAATAGTATTCTTTCACGCAACTTGCAGTCACTGGAAGCCAACGAGATACATAATCTGGCAGCTGTAATCATGGACGTGAGTACAGGCGGGATTATTGCGTATGCAGGAAATATATGCACACCGCAGCCTGAGCATAGCCCGCATGTGGATATGGTTGTGGCAGCGCGCTCTACCGGAAGTATTTTAAAACCATTTCTCTATTGTGCCATGCTCGATGATGGCAGGCTTTTGCCTGATATGCTTGTAGCTGACGTGCCTGCGAATTTTTCAGGATACACCCCCAAGAACTATTCAGAGACTTACCTCGGTGCACTTCCTGCCTGGCAGGCGCTGTCACGTTCTCTGAATGTGCCTGCAGTAGGAATGCTGTCGGATTATGGTGTTGGAAGATTTTATAATCTGATGGAAAAAGCAGGAATATCGACTTTTACCTATCCTGCATCGCATTATGGCTTGTCTCTGATATTGGGTGGTGCAGAAGCTTCCTTGATGGAGATATCGGCATTGTACTGCAATATGGCACGGCAGCTGAACGGTGATTCCCGGAGCTGGCAAAGGATTGCGCCTGAGGTCATGCCTGTAAATAGTACATATGATTCGCCTTTTTCAAAGGCTGCGATATACTGCACTTTCGATGCCATGAAACGTGTTAACAGGCCGGGCGCTGAGGCAGGATGGGAGCACTTTGCCGGTTCCGGTAAGATCGCCTGGAAGACTGGCACCAGCTTCGGATTTCGCGATGCCTGGGCTGTGGGAGTGACAACCAAATACGTTGTCGGATTATGGGCCGGGAATGCCGACGGAGAAGGACGCCCCGGACTAACAGGAACCTCGGCAGCTGCTCCGGTGATGTTCGATCTCTTTAACCTGTTGCCTGAAAGTCGTGATTTTCAAATACCCTATGAAGAGATGGTTGAGATTCCTCTGTGTGCGCAGTCGGGGCATCAGATTTCACGGTTTTGTACCGATACAATCTGGCGGATGGTGCCGGAAAATGGCCTTAAAACAACAGCCTGCCCTTATCACAAAATTATTCACCTCGACTTTGACACCCTTTACAGAGTGAACTCTGCCTGTTACCCTGTGAGCGATATGGTTGCAGTGTCATGGTTTGAATTACCTCCGGTGCAGAGTTATTATTACCGTCGAAACCATGCGGAATACCATGCAATGCCGCCGTGGCGCAGCGGCTGCAATAGTGATGAGGAGAAAAAACCGCTCAGCTTTGTGTATCCACCGGACAATCGTGAGATTTATCTTCCTAAAAGACTTGACGGAACAAATTCGCGCCTGATTCTGGAGGCGGCACATCAGAATACTGAGGAGACAATCTACTGGTATCTTGATGATCAGTATCTTGGCGCTACAAACCTGTTTCACACGATGGAGTGTTATCCTGAAAAAGGTGAACACCGGATAACGATTCTCGATGGCTCAGGAAACTCAGAAATGGTAAATATTAAAATTCATCACCGAAGGAAAAGGAATTATAACTAAGGCAAACTACCTTTGCACGATTATGGAAGAGAAGCAATTTATCAATTACGCAAAAAGTACCCTGAAAGATGTTGTGGTGCACCATGTGGGAAATCCCAAAGAGGATGAATGCCTGTTTTTGTCGCAGGGCTCACTTGCCGACCGTGATGAAAATCTTACTATGCTGTTGCAGAAGTTTTTCCTCTCAGGGTTTAAGACCCCCGAATACTATAACTTCACCTTCTCCAATGGTGATTTATCACTGAATCCGGTGTGCTCCTTTGCCAAGGCTATATTTAAATCACCGGACGAACTGTACGAATCCTCGTGCAGTATCGCAAAACATCTTTTCTCGGTTACAGCACATCCAAATATCAAGGCAGGTGATCTTTTCGTAGTCTGGTTTCCAATGCTTTTTATTGAAGATCAGGTGCATGAGGCCGTCGGAATCTTTAAGTCGGAGAATAAACACTCTTTCCTGAAAACCATCGTTGAACAATACGAGATACTGGTAAACAGCGATGAGGGTATTAATATCGAGAAGCTGGATAAAGGGGCACTCATATTAAATACTGATGAAGAGGACGGTTACCGGGTTTTGATTCTTGATAAATCGAACCGAAGCATTGAAGCAAAATATTGGCGCGATGATTTTCTTCGGCTGGAGCCATGTGCCGATGAGTTCCATCAGACCAGGGAGTTTATGACGCTGACAAAGAATTATGTGGCAAAACAGATGACCGGGGAGTTTGAAGTGAGCCGGGCCGACCAGATTGATCTGCTCAATCGTTCCATGGACTATTTTAAGAAGCACGAAAGCTTTGACAAGGATGAGTTTGAGGAAAGTGTGCTTCAGCAGCCGGAAGTGATACAATCATTTCAGAATTACGATAAAGCCTATCGCGAAGAGAATGACCTCGATCCCTTGCAGGATTTTGCTATTTCAGAACACGCTGTAAAGAAGCAGTCAAGAGGCTATAAGAGCGTGCTGAAACTCGATAAGAACTTTCATATCTATATTCACGGCAACCGGGATATGATTGAACAGGGTGTTGATGCCAATGGCAGGAAATACTATAAGATCTTTTATGAGGAGGAGACGTAGGTTAATAATTAATATTCAATAAGTAACACTTAATAAATAATTCCGGGCCACGATAAAATCGATGGCTCTCCGGACGTATTTTACCGGACAGGCACTGGAGAGGCGCGATTCATCGCGTCTGAAACCTGACCAAATGGAGGCATAAAATATCTGTCACATTTATAACAAAATAAAAAAGGGCGCCCAAACGAGCGCCCTTTAAAATATTATGGATTCTGTCTCTTATTGAACAGTAATCTTTTGTGTAGTGATTCCGTTGTCAGTTTCGAT
>PKSY01000225.1 GCA_002869405.1 Marinilabiliales bacterium | reverse complement strand
TTCACTTTTGCAATGATAATTACCAATGATATTAGCGCAAATATCCAAATAGAAAGGTCAGAAAAAAGTCGTTTCATTAAAGTAGGTTTTGAAAAGTCAAAAGTAGAAAATTATTCCTGAATATACAGATGTTCAATTAAGTTCTTATTTTTGCTTGTTACTGTAAAACATGAAGAAAACCCGTATTCATAATATCCTCTTTATTTTGCTGGTGCTGATACTTGCACTTCCCGTGTTGCAGCAGGCAATAGGTTTCCCGAAAGTAGCAGGACTAAAAGGGTATTTTGTAAAAGCAAAAAAACCTGTTTTAAACAGCAAAGGTTTATGGACAGGAACCTATCAGGACAGCCTGAACAAGTTTGTTGAGGATAACATTGGTTTTCGTCCCGATCTGGTAAGAATCAATAATACAGCTGATTACTATCTGTATAATAGAATAAATGCCAACAATGTAATTCTTGGAAAGCAGAATTTTGCTTATGAAGAGGGTTATATTTTAGCCACACTGGGCCGCGATTTTATCGGGCACGAAAAAATTAAAGAAAAAGCAGAAAAAGCTGCCTTTTTACACGAGTATTACAAAAGTAAAGGAACAGATCTGATATTTCTTTTTGCGCCCGGCAAAGCCACATTTTTTCCAGAGTATATTCCTGATGAATATATTCCTGACAGCATTTCCACTACAAATCATGATGTTTATACTACTGAATTTGAAGAACGGGAGCTTTCCTTTATTGATTATAACTCCTGGTTCAGGGCGATGAAAGATACTTCAAGGTATCCGTTATATCCGCAGTATGGTATTCACTGGAGCCGGTATGGCATGACCCTCGCCTTTGATTCACTGGTGCATTATATTGAAAAAACCACTCAAAAAGATCTGGTAGAGCTGAGCTGGGATCGCATAGATGTTTCAGGAAAACTCCGCGGGACAGATTATGATTTGGGAAAAGCGCTAAACCTCTTATGGCAACTGCCAACTACAGACATGGCATATCCGCACCTTGTCTGGGAGAAGAAAGAAGGGAAATATATGCCTGACGTTGTCTGTATAAGTGACAGCTATTTCTGGAACTGGTATGGCACAGGAATGACTAACAAAGTGTTTAATAAAACGGATTTCCTCTATTATTTTAACCAGTATTACAGCTCTGAATGGTCGGGGTCGAAGAAGGTAGATGATTTGGATATCATCCCATTTTTAGAATCACATGATCTTATTCTTGTGATGTCTACTGACGGCAACCTCCATAAGTTTGCCTTTGATTTCATCGACAGGATGTATGCACTATTGTCGGGGAATACGACCAACCCTGTAAACTTCACTTTTATACATGAAGATTACACAAATTATAACAAAGAAACCGGTGTATATACTATCCGCAGAGGAACACCACAGTTTAAGTCTTTTCTTCGTGCCACAGACCTGAACCTGCAGCCCAACACAACATACCGTATTAATTATGAGGCAAAAGGATTTAATATTCTGGAGATGGATATCCATAATCTGGAAGATATTCCGGTATATGCCAATACGGAGATTCAGGAAGATCAATGGAACTCTTTTTCATGGACCTTTACCACGGGAAATAATGTTAAAAATCCTACCCTGAGGTTATACATGGATTTTGTAAAGGAATTGACGATCCCGCTGTATTTAAGAAACATCACCATAACTGAATTCAATGAAAATGATGGATCTGTATCATAAGGTAAAAGACCACCTCAGCACAATCGCGATAGCTGCCATAATTATTGTAATAACGATTATGACATTTGACTTCGGCGTCTGGAATACCAAAAGAGGTGTATTTCAAAGTGATGTTCAGGGTTATTATGCCTATTTACCGGCAACGTTTATCTTTCACGACAGACAGTTTGATTACCTGTGGGATGAAGAGAACAAAGAGGATATCTGGGGAAAGATCTGGTTTAGAACGACGCCGGAAGGAAAACGCTTTATTCAGTATACTACGGGATTGGCAATTTGTTATACGCCCTTTTTTCTTATTGCTCATGCATTGGCTCCCACCCTGGGATATACTGCCAATGGCTACACCTTACCATATGAAATCGCAATTCAGTTTGCTTCAATAATTTATCTTTTCATTGCTTTATTCTTTTTACGAAAATTATTAAGGAAATACTTTCCGGATTATGCTGTTGCCATCACATTGGTCATAGTGGTTTTGGGTACAAATCTTGCGTTTTATGCAACCCGCGAAGGCCCCATGTCACATCTTTACAGCTTCACCTTTATCACACTGTTTATATGGTTTCTCTCTCAGTGGCTTGAGAAGAAGCGTTGGCGTGATGTTATGTTTCTGGGGCTGGTGACGGGAATGGTAATTCTGATACGACCGAGCAATATTTTTATCATTCTGCTTTTCGGATTGTGGGGCATAACTTCCTTCAGGGATCTCTCACAACGGATATCATTCTTGCTGAACAAGTGGTACATGGTATTGGTAATGATAGGTTTTGCTTTTGTGGTGTGGGTTCCTCAGTTCCTTTACTGGCATGAGTTCTCCGGGCAGTGGTTTTACAACAGCTATAGTGGCGAGGGAGCATTTTTCTGGGGCGACCCCGCAATAGGAAAAATCCTTTTCAGCTATCGCAAAGGCTGGCTTCTGTACACTCCGTTAATGATATTATCGTTTCTGGGGCTTCCTTTACTTTATAAAAAGCAACGCGAACTTTTCTGGCCTGCGACAACCATTCTTGTGCTTGCCGTATATATTCTTGGTTCCTGGTGTTTCTGGTGGTATGGAGGGTCTTACGGCAGCAGACCATTCGTTGACTTCTATGCTGTTTTTGCCATTCCCATCGCGGCATGTGTGCGCTTTGGCTTTAAGAAAAGCTGGTCGGCAATAGCAACGGTTATCGTAATAGGGTTCTTTATCTATCATAATTTTTTCCAGATTGAGCAATACCGAAATGGAGCACTGCATTATGTCTCTATGACCAAAGAGGCGTACTGGGATTCCTTTGGCCGTAAGCATCCTTCAAAGGAGTTTAAAGAT
>PKSY01000310.1 GCA_002869405.1 Marinilabiliales bacterium | reverse complement strand
TAGCGACAGTTCTTTTTGCCCGTTTCTTTAAGCAAAATACCGGAGGTTCAGATAGATCTTTTACGCTTTTCCTATCCACTCTTCGTGGTCGGGCTCCTCCGGTTTCTTATTAACGAAAACCGGATCTCAGAGCTATATCCGTTAGCGGATAAAAAGGAAAAGAATATAAAACCCAAAGTATTTATTAATGAAACGTATAAGCATGTTGCTTTTACTGATTTCAATATCAGTAATCGCATCAGGACAAAAACATGAACGCACTGACGCACATATAATTGGTCATGTCAAGTGCTGTGGCGAGCATATCCCGTTTGCCAATGTATATCTAAAAAATACCACCATAGGAACAACAACCGATGCCACTGGCCATTTTCAGCTTATCAATATGCCCGAAGGAACTCACACAGTTTGTGTCAGAACTTTGGGATACAAACTGAAAGAGCAGACTATCACTCTTAAAGCCGGGGAGACCAGGGAAATAAAATTTGAACTCGAGGAGGATGCGCTTGGCCTTGAAGAGGTAGTGATTACAGGCGATCGTAATGAAAAGAACCGTAAAGAATCTTCTGTTATTGTAAATACATTAACACCTAAGCTTTTTACTACAACTCAGGCAGTGTCGCTTAGCGACGGGCTGAATTTTTCTCCCGGCTTACGTATGGAGTCTAACTGCCAGAACTGTGGCTTTTCACAGGTGCGTATGAATGGTATGGAAGGTCCCTATTCTCAGATTCTTATCAATAGCCGTCCGATATTCAGCGGTCTCGCAGGTGTTTACGGACTGGAACTCATTCCATCGAATATGATTGAGCGTATTGAGGTGGTTCGTGGTGGCGGATCGGCACTCTACGGAAGTAATGCCATTGCCGGTACTGTGAACCTCATCCTTAAAGACCCAATCAACAACTCCTGGGCTGCAGGATTTAATTACGGCCTCTCCGGTGTTGGCGTTGAAGGTGCAGGTAATCCTGCTGCCGATATGAATATAAATTTCAACACTTCTCTGGTAACTTCCGATAATAAATCAGGTCTTGCGGTTTATGGTTTCCACAGAACCCGTGATCCCTTCGATTACAATGGGGATACTTTCTCGGAGCTGGTCAAAATCAAAAACACTACAATGGGAGCCCGCTTCTTTCATCGTTTCGGGACAAAGGCCCGCCTTACGCTCGATGTGTTTAATATCAGTGAAGACCGTCGTGGCGGTGATAAATTTGATTACCCATTACATGAAGCCGGAATTGCGGAGTCTGTTGCTCATGAAATATTTTCAGGTGCAGCAAATTTCGATCTCTTTACAAGAGAAAAAGACCACCTTTCAATTTATTTCTCAGGTCAGGGTGTGGATCGTGATTCCTATTACGGCGCTGAGCAATCGCTGAAAGACTATGGTAAAACCAATGATTTTACTTATGCTACAGGCGTACAGTATATTGCCTTTTTTAATGATTTCACACTGACATCCGGTGTTGAAAACAGAGGCTCGCAACTGAATGATATAAAGTTGGGTTACCCTGATTTCGGGAACGCTGTAATAAACGCAGATACAATAACTTCAATTCCCCACACAGAGAATACTACTGTGGCTGATCAGCAGATGAATACTGTTGGAGCTTTTGCACAGCTGGAGTATAAACTAAAGAAGTTGAGTCTTTCGGCCGGAGCCAGGTTTGATCATTATAGTGTTATTGACAATCTTGGTGAAAACGAAGATAAGACCGGAAATGTGCTGAGCCCGCGGTTGACAATCAAATACGATATTCTTGAGACTGTTCAGGGACGATTAAGCTATTCTCAGGGTTATCGTGCTCCTCAGATTTTTGATGAAGACCTGCACATTGAAACCAGCGGTTCCCGAAAGGTGATTCATGAAAATGATCCAAACCTCAGACAGGAGACTTCGCATAGCTTTATGGCTTCTGCTGATATTAACAGGTTTTTTGGAAAAGTGGCTGTCAATTTTCTTGTGGAAGGCTTTTATACCCGTCTAAATGATGCTTTTGTCAACGAATTTGGCGAACCTGATGAAAATGGCGTGGTAGTTTATACGAGAAAGAATTCTGAGGGAGGGGCCACTGTTCAGGGGGTAAATATGGAGCTCAATATCATCCCTTCAAAAACATTTAATCTGAAATCAGGATTTACCCTGCAACAGAGTTTTTACGATGAAACGCAGGAGTTTGATGAAAAGAGTTTCTTCCGTACTCCGGGCAATTACGGTTATCTGGCAGCAGACTGGTCGGCAACAAAACGACTGGCATTATCCCTTTCGGGCAATTATACCGGTTCGATGCTGGTCCCATATTTTGGTGATACTGAAGAATTAAGAGTTTCAGGGATGTTCATGGATATGGGTGCCAAGATTCGGTATACTTTTAAGATTAATGGTGCCTCCATGCAGCTTTATGCAGGTGTGAAGAATATTTTTGATGCTTACCAGAAAGATCTGGATTCGGGTATTTACCGGGATCCGGGCTATGTTTACGGTCCCACTTTGCCACGGACAATTTATGCCGGGTTCAAACTCGGGAACATGTTATAGTAATTTTCCTGTTTAAGGATAGTAGCACTGATGCTGATATTTATCTCCGGCATCAGTGTTTTTTTGTGCCTGTTTTTTAAAAAGAAAATTTTCTATCTTCGCCCTTCACCCAAATTAAAACCAATGGAGAGTCAAATTTGCCCTAAGGCTGAGAAATGTCCGGTACTGAACAAAGAAGCTTTCGCAGATGTGAAAACACTGGAATACTATAAGAAGAATTATTGTTTTACAGATGACCATACATGGGTTAAATGTAAGAGGTTTATAACCGCTCAAACACTGCAGATGTGCCCCTCTTTTGTAATGCCCGATTCATGTTTTTCCATTGATGAAATTCTCGACAGGATGGAAAACGGTGAAGTCTAGGAACCGATAGGGCAGGAATATTGTCTTTATATCAGAAAACTAAACAAACACATACACTAAACTATCAACAATTATGGCTATTAAAGAGATTAACGGTAAACAGTATGAGGTAGATGGTGACGGATTCCTGCAGAATCCTGCAGATTGGAATGAGGAGGTTGCTCAATTGTTTGCTGAAGATGATGGTACCGGTGAGCTTACTGAGAAGCACTGGGCCATTGTAAACTGCATCCGCAATCATTGGAAAGAGACTGATATGGCTCCTCCGGTGCGAAAAATATGTCAGGAGACCAATGTTCGTCTGCGTGAGATTTATACTCTTTTCCCCATGGGTCCTGCCCGCGGAGCATGTAAAATCGCCGGACTGCCCAAGCCCGACGGATGTGTATAATCTAACCTGAAAACGATGTTATATTTTCACTGGATTTTGCTGGCGGCATTTCTTTTATGCCTCCTGCAGCTTGGTGTGCGCGTGGCAAAAATTTTCCGCGCCGGTGCACCAAAAGACTATAGCGCTCCTATCGGTGATAAGAAAAAAGCCATAGGATACAGCTTTACCGGAGCAATGTCTCCAAAGCACAAGGAATCAGCCTACCTGCACCTGCCAACATATGCAGCAGGGATATTCTATCATATGGGAACCTTCTTCGGGCTTCTATGGTTAATAATTCTGTTTACAAACCTTATACTTCCGGCTATCGTCATACAGATATCTGCAATATTTCTTTTCGTGGGAGCTGCTGCCGGTTTGGGAATCCTTATTAAAAGAATTGTCGCTCCAAAGATGCGTCAGCTTAGCAATGCCGATGATTTTATCAGCAACCTGCTGGTTACCGGATTTCAGGCATTTCTGGGAATCGCACTTCTTATGCCACAGTATGTGCCGCAAATGATGATTTATACTGCGATACTGTTTTTATATTTGCCTGTGGGAAAACTGCGCCATTGTGCCTATTTCTTTGCAGCACGTTTACATTTAGGATATTTCTTCGGACACCGTGGCGTTTGGCCCGTAAAGCATGGATAATATGGGAAAGAAACTGACAGAAAAGCAAAAAACAGGGCTGGGAAAACTGGATAATATGCTGGATGCAAGGCTCGAAACAGCGCTAAACTCCTGTGTCCATTGCGGATTGTGTGGCACCTCATGTCAATATTTTCTGGCGCTGGGCGATGCAAGATTTATCCCTGCCCATAAAGTAGATCTCGTGGCAAGTATTTACCGCAGATACCATACTACCGTCGGAAAGATAGCGCCAAAGTTAACCGGCGCCCGTGATTTCAACGATGAAACCATTGATGAGATGGTGGATACGCTCTTTGGTGCATGTACGATGTGTGGCCGTTGTATCGCTCATTGCTCTATCGGTGTGGATATCCCACATGTGGTTCTGGCCTGCAGGAAAATGCTTTCAGAAATGGATATGGTGCCTAAATCCCTGATGTCAACAGTAAATGCTGCGCTTGAAACAGGAAATAACATGGCTATTCCAACAGAGGAGTTTGTGGATACTCTCTCATGGCTTGAGGAGGATCTTCAGATGGATCTTGATGATGACAATGCAAAAATTCCTGTTAACGAACCCGGAAAAAAGATTCTCTATACGCTGAATCCTCGTGAACCAAAATTCTTCCCACTCTCTATCTCAGCCATGGCAAAGGTATTCCATAAGGCAGGAGAGAGCTGGACGCTATCTACAGAGATGTATGATGTTACCAATTATGCATACTACTCAGGTAATGATGAGCATGCAGCAATTATTACCCAACGTTTGGTGGATGTGGCCGTGAAGCTTGGTGTTGATACGGTTGTACTGGCAGAGTGCGGACACGGCTCCCGTTCACACAGGTGGGAAGGACCAAACTGGATAAAAGAGGAATACCCCTTTAGAATAATTACGACCGTGGAGTTACTGGCCGAGTATATCCGTGATGGAAAGATTAAAGTCGATCCGGAGAAAAATACGATGCCACTGACACTGCACGACCCTTGTAACCTCGTTCGTACCGGAGGTATTGTTGATGAACAGCGCTATGTGCTGAGTAAGACAACAACCAATTTCAGGGAGATGAATCCTTATGGACGTGAAAGCTTCTGCTGCGGTGGCGGTGGCGGTAACCTCGCCATGAGTGAGTATAATGAACGAAGGCTTGCCATCGGAAAACTAAAGGCAGACCAGATTAAGGCAACAGAAACCGAGGTGGTAGTTACACCTTGTCATAACTGTGTTGATCAGCTTATGGGTCTGAACCAGGAGTTTAAAATTGGTGTTGAAATCCGCACTCTGGGAGAGATTGTGGCAGATGCCATTGTGGATTAAGCCTTGTTCTGCAACATTTCCCGTGCCTGTAATCTGCCTGTTTCAACAAGCTCTTCGGCTTTGTAAAAGTCAAAAGTGTTACACGAGTCTCTTGATATCTCTATAATCATATCAGTATCATACTTTTCAAGCAGATGTGATGTTGCAGTATAGATCATCGTGTTAATAGTTTTACTGAGGATATCAAAGTATCCGAGGCTGTCATTATTTTGTTTTGGGAATAATTTTGAGAGTTGATCCTGAAACTGGTGAAGCTTTTTGAGATATACTCTTTCTCTTTCGTCCTGCTCATCTTTCGTTCCTGTAATTTTTCTTTTTGGAATACTGGCGTTTACATTAACCACAATCAGTTCATCTCCCTCTTTTCTTGAAACTCTGTTAACAGGAATATTATTCATCACACCGCCATCGACCAGCAGTCGGTTTTCGCTTTTTATTGGTGTGAATACAGTTGGAATAGATATGGATGCACGAATAGCTTCATAGATACTTCCTTTAGTGAAAACTATCTCATCATGATGTAAAATATCTGCTGCAACCGCTGCAAAGGGTATATCCAGATCTTCAATGTTTTTATCAGGGATGAATTCCCTGATGCGCTTCAGCACCTTTTCACCTTTAATGAGGCCTTTATTGCTCAGGGTAAAATCTACCAATCGGAAGACTTGGATCTTGTCGAGTTCGCAGATCCATTTTTTGAATTCATCAAGTTTTCCCAGCGCATACATCCCGCCAACCAATGCGCCCATTGAAGTTCCGGCAATAGAGCTTATATTATATCCGTTTTCAATCAACTCCTCAATAACCCCGATGTGCGCTATTCCGCGGGCTCCTCCTCCTGATAACACTAAAGCTGCATCTTTTTTCATCTGTTGTATTTTATTGTGAAGATAAAAAAAATCCCGGACTCGAATCCGGGATTTTAATGATGTAAGTATCAATTATTCAATTATCGTCATCTCATCAACCAGGTGTCCTGCCCCGGCATATTTATCAATAATCAACAAACAATATCTGATGTCGAGCGTGATATTGCGGCACTGATCAGGATCGTACATAAGATCACTCATGGTTCCCTCCCAGTTACGGTCGAAGTTTAGTCCTATCAGGTGGCCATCAGCATTAAGTACGGGACTACCGCTGTTTCCTCCCGAAGTGTGATTTGATGCAATGAAACAGACATTCATGGTGCCGTCTTCATTGCCATAACGACCATAATCCCTGGTGTTGTAGAGCTCTTTAAGTCTCTCTTCCACTACGTAATCATAGATTTCAGGATCTTCTTTTTCCATAATACCCTCGAGTGTGGTAACATAATGGTAATCTACGGCATCACGGGGAGTGTATGGTTCAACTTTACCGTAAGTTACACGAAGAGTAAAGTTGGCATCCGGATAAAAACGCTTGTCAGGTTGCATCTCACGCTGTGCTTTCATATAGATCCGCATAAGGCTGTCAATTTGTCCCTCAAGACCTCTCGACTCAGGTCCGATTTTGTTATAATAAAGGTCGTAAATTGATTCTGCAATCTGATACATCGGATCTTTGGAAATCTTCTTTGCTTTTCCCTTTTTGAAGCTATCCAGAAAATCCATTACCGAAGCTTCATCGGCAAACATGGTTTTCTTAAATACTTTCTCTGCATAGGCTTCAAAATCCCCATCATATTTTTCTTTGGCAGTGATAAAGAAGTCAGGGTGAAACTTAGGATCACCATTAAGGTAATAGTCTGCATAAATCACACTAAAAACTTTTTTGTCAATATCTTTCTGGTAATCCTTAAAGAAAGAAGTCGTTGATGCTTTAAGCCTCTCAACCATTTTTGTGATATCTTCTTCGGTAGCATCCTTCTTTTCACACAGAGAAACCAATCGGCTAAAGCCGTAGGAATATCTCACAAGTTCCACGCCCATTCCGGCATTGAAGAGGTAGTTGAATGATTCTCTCAGTGGCATGAGGTCATCATAAATATTTTCAAAAGTGGGTAGGATTTCGCCGTATTTTTCCTGAAGGCCGGGTGCGGAAGATGCCCAATCAATGAATTGAGCTTCAAATTCACGTTTTTTCTCCAGCCCGTCGAGTTTTTTGATACCACGGCTTTCCCCGATCATCTTTTTCCAGCCGTTGGCTATTCCTGCAACTTTTGCACTGTATTGAATTCTGACCTCAGGATCCTGATTCATGGCAGCTTTCATGATATCAAGTCGTTTGGTGCGAAGCCCAATAGCAACAGGGTTTTCAACTTCTGTTACAGACTGTACTTCATAGCTTGGAACGTATTCTGTTGTGCTTCCGGGATAACCGAAAACAAAAGTAAAGTCATCTTTCTTAACACCTTTCAGTGATATTGTGAGGTGCTTTTTGGGTTTGTAGGGCACATTATCTTCTGAATATTCAGCAGGGTTATTGTCCTTATCGGCATAAATTCTGAAAACCGAAAAATCACCGGTATGACGTGGCCACATCCAATTGTCGGTGTCGCCGCCAAATTTCCCAATGTTACTTGGGGGAGCACCAACAAGACGAACATCATTATATTTCTCATAAATAAACATGTAATACTCATTTCCATAGTAAAATGGCTTTATGACTGCTTCATAATGAGTGTCTTCAGTAGCTTTTTTTGAAATATCTCCAATGACTTTTTTAATTGCTTCATCTCTTTCTGCTTCACTCATCTTATCGTTTACTACCTCAAGCACCTGGTTGGTTACATCTTCCATACGGATCAGGAAAGTAACTGACAATCCCGGGTTGGGGAGCTCTTCATCGCGATTCATAGCCCAGAATCCATCGGTAAGATAATCATGCTCTATTGATGAGTGGCGCTGAATCTGACCATATCCGCAGTGGTGATTGGTAAGCAGCAGTCCTTCATCGGAAACCAGTTCTCCTGTACATCCGCCACCAAAAATTACGATGGCATCTTTCAGGCAGGCTTGGTTGATGCTGTAAATATCTTCAGCTGAAATTCGCATGCCCATATCCTGCATCTCTTTTTCATTGAGCGCCTTCAGAAGCAGAGGTATCCACATTCCTTCTCCGGCAAATAATGCAGCACTGTTTACTAAAAGCAGCAACGATACAAATAACGTAGTGATTCTTTTCATGGATTCTGTTTTTATGTTTTAATGGCAAAGATAAAAAACTCTGGATGTTGTGTATCAGAAACAATTATCCATCGTGAGGACTATTTTAAAAAGAAAATGTTGCTTTCTAGAAAGTAAAAAGATAGTTCATTCCAAAATTCCAGATTGTAACTACCGCAATAGCGCCAAGCTTGGAGATGTAGAAGTTGAGTTTGAATTTTGATACCAATGCCCAGAGGATTGCCGTATTTATTCCCAGTCCGATAAGAGAGATGCCAATAAATTTCAGGTATTCCACAGCAACCTCGGGGTTATGGCTCTGGAAAGTCCACCAGCGGTTTAAAAGGTAATTTGTTGTGGCAGCGATTGTAAAGCCGATGCCGTTGGAGACATATTTCTGAATCTTGAACACCTCCTTGGCAATTGCAGTAAATCCGAAATCCACAAATACTCCCGAGAAACCCACAACTCCGAATTTCAGGAATTTCATTAAGAACTCTTCGGTAAGGTACTGGCTAAGATTCATCATGCAAAATTAATAATTATCCTCTCAGAAGTTTTCTTCCCAGAACTCTGGGATTCAGAATAACTTCCGGTAGCAGGGATATTTTATTTGTCCTTACAGGACTGATATCTATACCACCTCTGCGGGTATAAAGGCATGCAACCAAAAGCTCTTCAGGGTTATACGCATCCCAAAGTCGTTTGTAAATCATCTCACAAACCTCTTCGTGGAAATGATTTTCGTTTCTGAAGCTGACAATATATTTTATCAGTGACTGAGGAGTTGGCCCTTCTTTACCTTTAAAATGAATGAATACTGAACCCCAGTCGGGCTGGAAAGTTACTCTGCAGTTGCTGCGTAAGAGATTGCTGCCGATTCTGAATTCTGAAGATTCTTTGTCAGATTCCAGAAGGGCAGGGTTTTCATTATAATCTTCAAAATTGATATCGTTAAGGTCATATTTCTCTTCGAGGATTTCCCATGAGCTGAAATCGTTTTCCTTTTCATCCGAATAATCAAAAAATGATACAGTCGGTAAAGACTCCAGCACCCTGTCGAGGTCGTTCTGCACAGTTTGCAGCAGCAGGCTGATTCCTTCTTTACGGTTTTTCCCCAACCGTGTCATGTTGAATGAGTTAAGGTATAATTTCAGCGATTTGCTCTCAACAATAAACGGACTGCTCTGGGGGTAAATAATTTTAAGCACACCGCTTACGGGCATTCCTTTCTGCGTAATAAAGCTCACCTCCCAGGCATGCCAGATATCAAACCCCAGAAATCCCGGTGTCTCTTCATCGATATGATATTGTTCGCGGTTCAGGCTGCGCGGGATGGCCTCCAGCACATCAGGAGCGTACTCCTGCGGGTAGCCTGATTGGTTTCCTAAATGTGTAAGTTCCTGTTCCATAGGTAAAATTTTATACGCCTTCTTTATTTCCAAAAAGTGCGATGTGTAGCCTCGGGGCGAAACGCCAGCCATTTCTTACAGCCATCTCAAGCACTGTTGTCGTGGTTTGCTGTAACTCCGTTTCATTGCTTCCCAGCGGCATGAGAAAGATGTCGTCAGGCGAAAAATGTTTCAGTGTTCCGACTGTTTTTCTTATCTCTTCCTCATCAGAAGGTTCTGCAACTACAAATTTTAACTGTACGTCCGTATTTTCTGAATGCTTCCGCAAAGAAAGAAATTTTTGCAGTACCTCCTTGTCCGGGGCTTTCACAGAAGAGTTTTCTCCATTGAAAGCAGACGATAATTTGGGACTGATGCTTAAAAGATTGGTTTGTTCTGCCAGAGCATGGTGAAAAATTGTACCATTGGTTTCAATGGTGATATGAAGATTTGATTTTTGCTTTCGCAGATTTTTAATGAGAAGTGTAAGTGCTTCAGCCTGCAAAAAGGGTTCCCCTCCGGTGATAACAAGATGCCTGAGATGCGGCATGGCATGGATAATCTTCGGTGCAAGGTCATCAACCAGAATTGTGGTAACCGGCATTCCCGGTTTAATGGCAGAGGGTGTATCGCAGGGGCACAACTCTCCTGATGGCAGTTTCCAAACACAGTTGAGGTTGCAGCCATAAAGCCTGAGAAACATCGATGGCGTGCCCGTCAATTTCCCCTCACCCTGAATGGTGCCGCCAACAGATAACCCGGTTGTCGCGCCATCAGCAGGAAAGAGCCCCTCTCTTGCCAGTCGTAGTATGCTGCTTTCTGAATTCAAATTAAATATTCTGAGTTACTTCAGGATTGTTATAGTGCGTGCCGTTTTTCAGGTCATCCCACCATGTGTCGGGCCACTCTTCAATAATTGGCTGTGAAAAGTGAATGTCTTCGAGTGTGAATTTAACCAACTGCAAATCCTCTTCAAAGGCTTCAGCAAATCCGGTGCTGGTTTCATGCACTTTCACAGAGTGGAGTTTGATTTCTCCTTCTCCGTTTCTGAAGATGGTGTTTTTCAGAATTTTGTCGATGATGAAATAGAACATCAATGCATAACCTTCTGCGGAGGGTGAGATTGGAATCTCTGCAACCCTTTGGGTGTTTGCATAAATCCACTGTTTAAAATCCGTCGATTCACGATCCCACAAACTATAGGAGTGATCAAAGCTGTCGACGAGTAATTTAACCTTATCGAGCAGCATAAAATCCATCACCATGTAACCATTATCGAGCTGATTGGAAGTAATGGAAACTTCCACACCATATGAGTGCCCGTGGATATTATATTTACATCGTTGCGAAGAGCAGTTACGGACAATGTGTGCACCCTCAAAACGAAATGCTTTTCTGATTTTCATATGTTTAGAATGTTTTCAGGCTGCAAAGTTAAAATAAGAAACCGATATTTATGTAGGTTCCTGCCGTGCCGTCTCTTTTATCCAGGGCCCGGCCATGATTCACGGCCAGAATAAAATTTTCATTCAGTGCAACATAAATGCCAAGACCGGCGGCTGTATGTAGTCCTTCTTCAGTGGTAAACCAGTCATCTTTTATGGCCGCCGGGACATTATCTGTATTGATATCATAAGGAACAAATACTTGTCCCATATCCATAAACGGAGAGAGTGCAATATAAAGGTTTTGATTCAGCAGTACAGTTTTGAATACTTTATATCGCAGTTCAATGTTTGCATAACCGGTGCCGTTACCTACTACTCTGTTACGTAAAATACCACGAAGACTTCTTCCTCCACCCAATCCTTCGGAGTATGCTGATCCCGGCCAGCTGCTTGCCATGTAAGGTTCAAAATAGTGTGGTGATGTTCCCGAAAGTGTTTGCTGGTATCCCACGCGATAAGCAAAAGTCAGGCGGTTCTTCCAAAGTGTAAAATACTGACGATGCGTAAGCGTGATTTTTGAAAAACCCTTGTCGAAAGAGCCCAACAAACCTGTTGATGCAGAGATAATTGCTTCTGTCCATAAACCGCGGTTAGGGTTTGCTTCGTTGTCGCGGGTATCGTAAACCAGTCCGGCCTTGAAAAGGTCGAAGGATCCACCATTCTGTTCTGCTTCGGGAATAACGTTCCAGTCGCAGTACTTTTCCCATAATCCGGGAACTACATTCACCGAAGGAAGCATCTCATCTTCCTCTTTTCCCTTATTCAGCCTGTCGATATCCACAGATCCCAATGCATAATTAAAGTACCCAAATCCACCAATCCAGCGGAAGTTTTTATCAGTGATGGCTCCCTGAAAGTCGATGCTGACATTTGTGCGTGCGCGTTCGAGGCGATAGAACATCCTTGTCAGATACTCATCGCTATCGGTGATGGCATACTCCGGGATATAAACACTGTTGTATCCGTTAAAACCGTAAAAGTCAAAAGCCCGGTCGCGGATATAATTGAATGATGCTGTAAGCCGTAGGTAATAGTTTTTCAGAAGCTGGTCTGAGTCGTAATAGAATTTGCTGAGTGTTGAGCCTTTGGTAGTTGTAGAAAGCTCATAATAGATACTATGCAGATACTTAGGGTATGTGGAGCCGTCGCCGTAATAAAACAGGTTTACCAATGCACCGTATTTAAAACCGAGATCGGTGTCGTAGGCAATGGCTGGCAATGCCCCAAATGTCCATCCGGTTTTCACGTTATCGGATTTTTCTTCCTGCGCAAATGATATAGTTATCCACAGGCAGGCAATGATAATCAGCATGATCTTTTTCATGGGAATGATATTGGTTAGCAAGATTTTTTCGCTAACGAATGTAATCATTTTTCAGATATTGCACCTTCCGGGCACAGCAATTCGCATTTTCCGCAAGCCATGCAGAGTGTTTCATCTATTGTAGCTGTGTGAAGATCAATCTTCAGCGCATCGTATTCGCAGGTGTCGCTACAGTCGCCACAACTGGTGCATTTGTCACTGTTGATTACCGGCGGAACATAATTCTCGGGCGCAATTCGCAAAATGGCATCATCCTCGCAAACTTCCGCATTATAACAATCACCGCAGTTTGTACAGGTATTGTCGTCAATGAAAGGCTCCTCATATTGTGCTGGCTCCACTTTGCTGATGGCATCCCACTCACAGATTTCTGTAGTGACACAATCGCCGCATTTTGTGCACTTGTTGAGGTCAATTACCGGCTCATGATAACCTCCATTGGGATATTGTTTTACGATTGCCGTATAATCGCAGTACTGTTCAGTAACACACTCATCACATTGTGTACATGCATCCTTGTCAATAAACGGATTCTCATAATCCGGAGGTACAATCCGCTCAATACTTTCATAAGGACAGTAGTTGTCGAGCACACAGTCGTCGCAATTTACACAGAGTGATTTATCAATATATGGTTCGTGATAGTCGTTTGGGATTACTTTAAAAATTGCATTTTCAGGACAGAATTCTTCAGTAATACAGTCGCCGCAGTTGGTGCATTTCTCCGTAAGGATTATGGGCTCATGATACGGAACCGGCTCTTCAACCTTTATAGCATTGAATTCACAGAAAGCATCCTCAATACAATCGCCGCAGTTGGTACATTTGTCCACATTGATAATCGGGTTGTGATAGTTTTGCGGGATTATCCGTTCTATCGCGTCTTCATCACAGAATCCGAGAGTGATACAATCATTGCAGTTTGTACATTTATCTGCGTTTATTCTTGGTTCATGATGGTTTGCGGGTACATCACGTGTTATTCCGTCATATTCACACTCCTCATAGCATGCTCCGCAGTGGATGCAATCTTCCTGGTCGATTTGCACCTTGCAGGGTGAAATTGCATTTTTAGGACAAACATCCACACACTCTCCACAACGTTCACACTTGTCGTGGTTTATAACCGCGCGATTATTTACAATGGTAATTGCATCTTCAGGACATGCTGACACACAGGGCTTTGACCCGCAGTGGCAATTGGATCCTACCGTATAATAATCTCTTCCATTTACCCAGGAGATACAATCTGAGCCTTCCTCTTCGCACTCTTCCTTGCACTCGCCGCATCCGACACAATTGTAGTTTACGCTGTAATCAGTTACGGAAATTTCAATGGCATCTTCCTGACACAGGGGGGCGCAGAGCCCACATTCGATACATTTATCTTCTCTGATACCATGATTTACAACTGAAATTTCAATGGCATTCTCTTCGCACTTCTCCTCACACTGCCCGCAGTCAATACACTCATTTTTGTCGATATAATGTTGTTTGACTGCAATGGAGATGGCATGTTCCTCACAGAGCGGCATACATACTCCGCACTCAGTACAGCTTTCAGGATTAATATCATGGTTTATGGTTGCAACCTTAATGGCGCCGTATTCACATTCGGGAACGCACTCTCCGCAGTCGCGGCATGTTTCCTGATTAATGTCGTGTTCCACAACAGAAACATGAATGGCATTTTCAGGGCATTTCTCAACACATTGTCCGCAGTCGCGGCACGCTTCAGGAATAATCAGGTGCTCTGCATTGGCAATGGAAATGGCATTTTCCGGACAGATATCCTCGCATTTTCCGCAATCGCGGCACGATCCTTCATCAATATTATAATAAATATAGGAGACGTGAATTGCTTCTTCCTTACAGGTTTCTACACATCGCCCGCAGTCAGTACATTTATCTTTATCAATCTGATAATCGACACCGCACACTGTTATTGCATTGTCGTGGCATTCATCACGGCATTTTCCGCACTCGGTGCAGTTCTCCGTGTCGATGCTGTATTGTGTCCGGACCGGCAGCTCCAAAGCCTTGTAATAGCAGGCAGGAATACAATCGCCACAGCCGATACATAAATCCTTATTGATATTATATACATCGAAAACCGCACGTGTACATTTTGTGAGTACCGGCAATGTTGAAACTACGGCGCCACCCATGGCAATTTTTGATGTTATTCTGAGAAAATCTCTTCTGTCTCCCTGCATGCTTGCTCTTTATATCTACAAATATAGATATGAAATTCTTTTTTCCCTTATTTTGATTTTAAATTACAGTAATTTAGACAGTTTATAATTAAAGAGTATTTCAAGATGTGACAGATTCGGCGAATTCTTATGTTTTTTTAACCCGGAAAGAGCAGACAATTGATTTTTAAGAAATGTTTTTACTTCTTCAGGATTTGAATCTTCGGTTCGATGTAATGATGCCTTCACAATCTTTTTCACTTTTTTCAGCGTTTCCAGGTCTTTGGGCTCGAAATAGGTCTCCAAAAACCGCTCTCTGATATATCCTATGGCGACTTCAGACGGATGTATCATGTCTTCAGCATAGAATCTGTAATCCCTTAGGTCGTCCATCATAAGTTCATATGCAGGGAAATATGCGCAGTTATCGTTTTTATCAATAATGTTGTGGATGAGTGAGTTTAGCATTGATTTGGAACGGTGGTTCTCTGTCGCACCGTCGCGCCAGTGCCGCACAGGACTCAGGGTGAAGACAATCTGCAAATTACTGTTTATATTTTTTATTTCTTTAATAAGATCATTCCACTGGTTCAACATCTGCTCCGGTGGCAGCATAATACGTTCAAATTCGGTACCTGGGATTTTATGGCAGTTGGCAACGATTTTTCCGGAACTGATTTTTTGGAATGCCGCGGCAGTTCCAAAAGTGATAAAAAGCCAGTCACCCTTTCGAATTATGTTTTGAGCTTCCTGCAGAGATTGGTTTATTGCGGTTAGTACATTCTCTCGCTCAATATCTGAAAATCTTCCGTGATGATCAAAGCTGATATATTTTCCGTTGAAGAATTCCAGCTCAGAATCATCATATTTTTTTCCGGAAATTATTCGTTTTAGTGATGTATAAATAGAAAAGGGGTTATACAAAATGCCAAAAGGATTTACCACTGATTGCACTCCATGGTCCTGAAGCCATAGTCCCAGGTTTTCAGTGAAGCAGGATCCTGTCCACAGAGCATGGCTTTGATAGCTGATTTTGTTTATTGACTCCTCAATCTGAAAAGTGGTTCTGAATAATCCGGATCCGGGCATAGCATTTGTTTTTTCAAAAGTACCAAAATTCTGAATGTATATTTTATTACGCTTTAGGTTGAATAATATATTTGGATAGTTTTTTTCCCGCTAAGGCGCTATGATCGACGCAAAGATTAACTACCTGGTGTTGTTAAAGTTGCTAAGCATCCATGCAAGCTTCACAGATTATTTTTTTAAAAAACTCCGTGACCCAACTTTTGCACCTAATCCCAAAATACTCAGTGTAATTCTTCTCTATAAAAAAAAGAAGGAATCCGGCCTGCTCAAACCGGATTCCTTTCTTAAACCAAAACCCACTCATTATGAGAACTAAGTGTCTCGTGAAAAAACTAATCTAACTTTTATTCTAAACCACTGCTATGTTATGTCAAATCGTTTACGCTTAAAATTATTCAATGTGCGTGCCAAAAAATACAAAACACAGATAATCAGTAGTTTATAAATCTACCATGAATAAACCTAATTGTTTCATATTCGAAAGTGAATATTTCTTTTGGCCAAATCGATAATATACGGATTCAGTTTCTCTTGTGTGAATTGAAAAACCTGATGTTTTACTGTGTGTGTTCGAAAACGAATACATTATTTCGAAAACGAAGAGTGAGGCTTTGTTGTATAAGAGTCTTGTTTTTCAGTGTTTTAAATATTATAAGCCAGGATTGATGCGATATAGGAAATAAACATGATGCTCAACATAATAATGTCTCTTTTGCCGGGGCGTACGGAGGAGATGAAGATCATGCTGATGGCATAAAAACCTGCGGCAACCCAGAATCCCGGACCACCGAAAAAGCGTCCTGTAGCATAAAGTACTGAAAGAACTGATAATCCTGCACCCAGAATGGCTGAGATAGCTGTTCCGGAAATGGGAGGAGGGAAAGTATCTTTACGGTATTGATAAAGAAAATATGAGGGGAGGAAAAGGAAAACAAACAATCCCATTCCGACCTGAATTACTGATGCTATAAGCGAGTGACTCACTCCTGACAATTCGGCAATGAGAGCTCCAGTCCAGATTAGTGCATCCAGATATCCGGCAGTGTAGCTTATCTTCTTTAACATATTCTTAGGCTTTTCAATACGAAAGTATAAAAATTCTCTGATTCGGAATTCAAATGTACCTTTGTAAAAATTTAAGTCTATGGATATTAAATCTTTGATTTTTGATATGGATGGCCTGTTGATCGATTCGGAAGAGTTATATCATAAAGCCTCTTTTGATATTTGCGCAATTTTTGGAAAAGTACCAACTGATGAGGTTTTTACACGGTGTATGGGACAAAAGCTGGCACACAGTATGGCCGTTTATGTGGAAATGATGGATTTACCTGTTACTCCGGATGAGCTGCTTTCCATGATGCATGAACGGATGGTGCGCGATATAAATGATAAACTGAAGATGATGCCGGGTGCGACAGATATCCTGAAGTTTTATCATAAAAAAATCCCCATGGCCTTGGCAACTGGATCTTCAACCATTATTTTGGATGCTGTGTTGAAGAAAACCCAAATGGCAGAATATTTTGATGTAATTGTTTCAGCAGATGTTGTTGAACGTGGCAAGCCTGATCCTGCCATCTTTCTTCATGCCGCCAAAAAACTGGGTGTTGAGACTCATGAGGCTATAATACTTGAAGATGCGCAAAACGGTGTAATTGCCGGCCACACTGCCGGAGCCTATGTTATTGCTGTCCCCAACAGGTTTACCAAAGGTGCAGATTTCTCAAAAGCTGATATTGTTGTCAGTAATCTTTTTCAGGCCAGGGAACAGATAGAGCTCCTGCGCAGGTAGTTGTTTTTTTCTATTTTTGCAGCGCACTCTACGGATTATACCATGAAAAAATGTCTTTTCCTGTTGCCGGCGTTTATGCTTGTAATACACACTGTTGGATTCTCTCAGTCTGACACTCCCGACTACCCTGTGGGAAAACCTTTTGCCAGAATATATTCAGATTTTTATGCCGGCTTTGAAGACGGCGAATACAATACCGCTTTTGAGGTTAAAAGAGCGTACCTCGGCTATGGCTCTCAGCTTAGTGAGCATTTCTATGCCAAAGTTAATCTGGATATCGGTTCTCCAAACGACCAGTCTCAATATGCTTTGTTGCGCAGATATGCCTATTTCAAAAATGCTTATCTGGAATATCAAAATGGCCGGGTGAAAATCAATTTTGGAATTATTCCTATTTATCATTTCAATATTCAGGAAAAAACCTGGGGGCACCGGTATCTTTATAAGAGTGTAAATGATGCACATGGCTTTGGATTTACTGCCGATCTGGGTACTTCAGTTCAATACAGGATTTCTGATGCTGTGACTGCCGATCTCTCTATTACCAATGGTGAGGGATATACACAACTGCAGTCGGATGATAAATATAAAGTAGGAACAGGGGTGACAGGCATTTTTGACAATGGGCTAATGTTTAGGCTTTATGGGGATTTTAGTCGTGATGAACTCATTCAATCCACGTTGTCATCATTTTTAGGATATCATTTTTTGGAAAAGGGAGTTGCCGGAGTTGAGTGGAACATTAAGCTGAATGACAATTTTCAGGCAGCGCATCACCGGACAGCTATCTCGGCATATGGATCCTGGGACTTTAATTCGCGGTGGCAGCTTTTTGGTCGTTACGACAGAGTTTCGGGTAATATCGTGGGAGATGAGCTTATACCATACAGTTTATCGGAAGACGGAACTGCCATTATTGGAGGGATACAGTATTCCCCACTAAAATATGTCAGGATTGCCCTTAACTATCAGGATTGGTATCCTTTGGCTGCCAACACCGGAAATATGAATGCCTTATATCTGAACCTGGAAATAAAACTGTAGCCATGCAAAAAGTATTATTGTCAGTACTGACTATATCCTTTCTTTTTCTCTTTTCCTGTCGCAAAAGTAATTATGAACTTACGCATGAAGTTTCTGTAAAAGACAATGGATCAGGAACCGGCACGGTGACATGGGATACAAAGAACACCTATATTCTCGACGGGCTTGTTTTTGTAAACGATGGGCAAACACTAACCATTGAGCCGGGAACGGTAATACGGGGAAAGACCGGACAGGGTACCGAAGCAAGTGCTTTGGTAGTTGCCCGTGGCGGAAAAATAATTGCCAGGGGTACTCCTGAAGCTCCAATAATTTTTACTGTGGAAGGCGATGACCTGGAGGGTAGTGTTCCTTTGGAGGCTACCGGCCTGTGGGGTGGCTTGATTATTCTGGGAAATGCACCATTGAATGCTTCCGGTGGAGAAGCTGCGGTTGAAGGTATCGCCATTAGTGAACCGCG
>PKSY01000118.1 GCA_002869405.1 Marinilabiliales bacterium | reverse complement strand
TGTTGTAAGAAGTTCTTCGATCTTTTGTTTATCCGTTCTCATGTCATCCACACGAGTCGTTTTAAAGGCTCTACTGTCTTTCCAAATTTCAGGATATAATTCAGAGGCCAGGTTACTTGCAATACCTTTAGCTCTTAATTGGTCGTTAATTTTGATATCATCCCAATCTTTATCATGTTCCGTTTTGATTTTGGAAATAAAAGCATCTAACATTCCATCCTTTTGAAGCATTTGCTCAAGGTTTGCCAACTGACTATCCGTTGAATACCCTGCTAACTGATTTACTTTTGCTATTAACAATTCAAGTATAGGAGGTAAAGCTCCACCTTTTATTTGCTCTGTAGCACAATCGAGAAGAATTACTGCAGGATTGTATGTAGCTACAATTTTCTTAAATACCTGTGTAGTAGGATTTGAATTAATTCTGTTCGATAACCGATCTAAAAATAGTTGTCCTTGCACTGTAAAATCCTTTTGCAAGCCATAAGCAATATATTTTGCAAACGAACTTTTACCAGAACCATAGAATCCAGATACCCAGATACCTATTTCACTTGAGCCATCCTCAATACCATCATGAAGTGCATCCAGAATTTTATCAAAATTATCTTTTAGTTTTTCAGTTACAACGTATTCAGAAACTTCGTTTTTCAGATTTATTTCTGACGCATTTCCAAAGGTTACTACTTTCTCTATCGAACGATAGATATTTTTATCCGAACCAAATATTTCCTTAATTTTTGTCATAATCTTTTCTAAAAGTGTTTTGATCTATAATTTCCATCTTCTGGATAAAACCCTAAAAATTTTAGTGCTGATCCTGACTTTTCTCCAGGATATAATACCACGATAGGCACTTCTACATTTACATATATTTTTTGTTCAATCGGGCCAAAGCGAGTAAATGGATGAATCGCTTCTAAATCAGTAATCAATAGCACACCATTCTTTTCTTTTTTAACTGCTTCCTGCTTACTTAGGATTGCCTTCTCAAGTAATTCTTGATTTTTAAGATTTTCACCCAAACTGTCATAAACTTCTTTCATCTCAAATTCATCCTCCACTGCATCTTCACCTGCCTCTATTCTGTAGTCATCTTTGCTGAAAAAATCTTTGAGCACTTCATGTAATGACAAAGTAATGAGATTGATTCCTTTGTGTTTTGCAAGGTCTATCCAACCCTCATTCATCCGCTGTTTAACATGTTGAATCATATCTGTACGAAACGTCAAATAACAGATAGTTTTATCTCCACTATGATCATGAACTTTTGGCTGTACCAGATAATCTAACAAGTCTGTATATCTTTTATCTACATTCATTTTCTATAAATTCTTTCATACTTTGATAATACCATCCAATTTTTAATATCTCACCTGAATATTGAAATATAAAGGTTCCTTTAAAGGAAATTCGCTCTGCTACTGATGCCAGAGAACTTGCATCAAGATCAAAAATTTGCCAATCTTTATGATGTAGTATATCCATATCAGAATAGCCTTGAAAATGCAATTCATGAATCAAGTAGTTAACTGTAAAATCAATAGCCCGAAAAGGCAAAATTCGTTTTGAACTATCCACCAAACCAAAGTCAATTAAGCATGCATTAATGTGCTCCGAAACCTTTTCAATAGTAGAGTTCGACCAAGAGGTTTGAATTCGTCCATCTGATATCGCAGAGCGAATAAAAATTTTTGGATCTTCTGCTGTTACTTTTACTTTCCCATACCTAGCATGCTGGAAGTATACTTCTGAAATAAAGTCAGCCAAAATCGGATTTGCTCTACATGTATATATCAAAAATAACTGAGTAATTATATCCATGCTAACATATTCTTCTCTCATTGATTTAATGTAGGAGGTAACATTAAGTTTTTGATCTAAGAACCTAGTTTTAAAAATATTTCTTACTACATCTATAGTTCTGTTGTCAGTGCTTTTAGATAACAGGCCTTCCTTTAATACTCTTTTTTGAAAATTCTGGGCAGACTCGCCTGGAGTATACGCTTCTATTAGCACTAGCATCTCTTGAATTAGTCCTGTTCCTTTTAAAAGGTTAGAGTTATATGTTGTTTTATTTTTTATCACAATTAAATTAGATATGGATGTACTTTGTAATCATTTTGAAATGCACTCAAGTATTCAACAGAAAAAGCTTGAATTATATCCTCATTGATTTCGTCAATGGATCCAATATTTTTGGGACCTCCTTTGCCGTCTGAAAAAAGTTCCCTTGTTTTTGTTTTCAATAAAAGCAATGCCTCTTCTTCTCTTTTGTATAATTTTATATTAGCAACTTTTGCTGTATTACTGATTTGTTCCTCTACAGTCATTGGTAATCTGAATAAATGATAATAATTAGCTCCAACTTCATTATCGATGTAGTTTCTTGTAGAGATGCATGAACATAAGAATTGAGTGTTTAATGCTTTTGGGAATATATATGTTAAAAAGTCCACGGAACTAGAGTCATGAAAATTTGAATTCCACCAAGATTTCTTTTCTCCTAAAAATGAAACTGCTGCGCGCAAATCGATAATGTTATTAATTATATCAGTTTTCATTGTTTCCTCTATTTAATACGATTCGTAATTTTTTATCCACTTTGGAATCACAAAATATTTGCAGCCTTCATGCCCGTGCCAAAAACAGCCATTGATGAAAATTACTGTTTTGTATTTTGGTAATACAATGTCTGGTTTGCCTGGTAGTTTTGCATGGTTAATACGATATCGGAATCCATTGTGGAAAAGAAATTTTCGAACCATTATCTCTGGCTTCGTATTCTTTCCTTTAATCATAGACATGTTATGACTTCTGGTATTCTTGTCATGAACATCCGTCATAAATCCATTTTCCGTTACTGTAAAATCCGTTTCAATACTGGTTCAGCAATCAGTCCACCAAATGTAAGAAAATATTTTATGATAAATAGCCCGTATTTCGTAGGATCATGGATTAATTACTCTTCACCATTTAAACACCTCCTCCATCCCTTTTCCTCTTCGCTAATTCATCGTCCCTATGGAGATGCAAATCCAATGGTTTTTTCACAGGCCTCGCCCCGTTTATTTATTATTTATTAAGTGTTAATTATTATTTATTACCCTGATATACATGCACTTTGAATAATTAATATCCAATATTCAACACTCAATAAATAAATTTCGAGGGCACGGAGTTTAAACCCGATCCACCGTTATTACCCTAAACGTATACGAATTCACCGTCACCCGGATTCCATACTCCCGGTTGGTGATGTAGTAGTTTTTGCCGCGCTTCTCGTAGTCCTTTTAGTCGGTCTCTTCCAACACTTTCAGCATCAAAGATTCGATTTCCGGCCGGGAATATCCGGCCTTTAGCTTCTTGTTGATCCTGCCGTACACCAACTCGGTGTAGCAGAGGCTTTGGATGATCTGTTGTTTCATGTTTTGTAATTGCGTCACGATCGTGATGCAATTTAGCATAATACCGTCAATCTCCTGACGCAATTTGCCGCATTTATTTATTAATTATTAAGTGCTATTTATTAGTTATCAAACTAACAATCAGCCATTTAATAATTAAATAGGAGGACGCAGAGTTACCTCAACACCAAAACCTTCTTAACCTTCACACCATTCTTTCCATCGGTCACCTTTGCCAAATAGGTTCCGGCATCGAGGCCATCAGGCGCCCAGCATATTGTGCTGCTTCCGCTCTCAACTTCAGCACTGAAAACTACTTTGCCCTGCAGGTTGAAAATCTCCAGTATCGTTGGTTCTGTGGTTTTGTCAAAGGTAAATGTTGTGGAGGATTTTACCGGGTTTGGTGAGACCGTAAAAGCCAATTCCGGCTCTGTGTTATTGATACCGGTAGCGCCGTCCACATCCAGTCTGATACCAACAGGACGGTGATCCGAAACATGCTCCTCATAGGCCCACCAGCCGCCACTCATATGATCTTCAACCTTGATGGTGGTGACGCTGCCTGTCTCCACCTCTTCAAAAAGCTCATCGGTGATCAGCAAATGGTCCAGGTGCGATGGCCAGCCCGGATACGACCAGTCCTCTTCGTCACCCTCTGCAATGTCAATGTCGGCAAAATAGTAGTTGTCGTCGTCAGCCATAATATTCCGAAAGACGTTGTTGCTGTATGAGTCGGTAAGAATATCGTTCAAATCACCGGTTACAATAACTCTTTCCTCATCAAAATGCGTATCAATATACTCTTTCAGGTAGTTGCTGGCGTAATAGCGTCGCGTCTCCTGGTCATCAGGATCATTGAGATTCATAGTACCGTCGCCACAACATTTGAAGTGGTTGTTGATGATGATCACACGCTCACCGTTGTATTCCAGATCCATCACCATTGGCGATCGCGGAAAGGCGCTCCAGTAAGGTGAGGTGGTGTAGATTTCATAGATATCATTGATGGTTACGGTCTCCGTATTATAGATGTAGGCAAGCCCGGCGAAATACGACGATTCAAGATAGCCTTCATAGTCAGGCAATCCATCGACGACATCCTCAAACGAGCTGATATCGTCAATCTCCTGGATGGCAATAACATCTGCTTCCAGTGCGTCGATGATATCGGTTACATAGCCGATGGTGGTATTGCCGTCCTTCGGAAACCACTCAATGTTCCAGGTTACCACATCAAGGGTTGAATCGGTGCCGTATGTGAGGTTCTGAAAATCCTGACTCTGCACTGAAAGATGGAGTGTGAATGATAATATCAGTGTGAGAATTATTATGCGTGTATTGTTAATAGTTGAAATCATCTGCTTGTTTGTGAAGTGTTTTGGTGCAAAGAAACTACAATATTCCGGATTGCTAAAGCCGGGGATTGGGAATACATTGCCAACCCGAGGGTTATTTCACAGGCCTCGCCCCATTTATTTATTAATTATTATTTATTAATTATTGGATATTAAACTGATATACAGGCACTTGGAATAATTAATATTCAATATCCAACACTCAATAATTAATTAAAGAACACTGAGCAGAAATATTCCATTAACATTGGTATCAGTTCTTCCCCTCTTTGTCATGATACTCGTTGAGGGACTTAAGGAAAAATATCGCATGCAGCTTTTCCCGAAGCGTCATCTCTCCTCCCATCTTCTCATATACGGTTTGCATTTGTGGTACCAATGAAGATACAAGTGCTCTGCCCGCTTCCGTAATCCGTACTCTCTTCGCCCGCTTGTCTTCAGCATCATCAAACTCACTGATCAAACCTTTACGTAATAAACGCTTAATGACTTCTATTCCCGACGGTCCCTCGAGCATGTGGATGTGAATTAACTCCATTTTCCGGTAGCTCTCCGCCAAAGATAAATGATACAGAAAGCTATACTCATCCGGCGAACTTATGGCCGTGTCATGTAAAATATCCTTACAGTACAGTTTAAAGTGCCGTCCCTGCATTACCAGGAGATATGCAAGCTCCATATCCGTATTCCCATCCTGATGATAGGACTGATCATGAAGATCCTCACTGAAAACCTGCTCTGTTGTCCATAAAATAAACTCCTGTATGTCTGCCGGCTCTCTTCCCTTTTCAGATATAAAACCCTCAAGATACCGTAGAACATCTTTCGTGATTGCTATCGTTTTGCTCATTTTGCAAATGTATAAATTATATCAAAACCACAGTTAATTTTTAGTGTTTGTTGTGTTTTTGAATTAATAAGTGTACTTTTGCATCAAATACATAACAAAAAGCATTTATAAATTAAAATTTGAACAAAAAGATGAAACCTTATTTAGTAAGTGAAAGTTATTTTCCAAAAGAAGCGCATTTCGAAGACGTACTTGAGATGTTAAAGTCCACTTCGGAAATGATTAAAGAGCAGGATGGTGCATTGATGAGCATGTCGTTAAAACCGGAACAAAAGAACGGTCCGATTACAGGAATCTCACTCTGGACCTCACGTGAAAAATTCCTTGAATTTATGAAGAGCGAGCATGCGGAGAAAATCATGAAGTCGGGACTATCAGCGAAGGTAAAAAGCTGGACTACGAACATCAGCGCAAATCTCTACACCGTTGAGCAGGGCTGGCATGCCGATTCTCACGATTAGAATTTAAATTGACCGCCATGAAAAAGCAGCTGCAGAATTTCCTGTGGCTGCTTTTTTTTAATTCCGTCAAGATTATGACGCAGTTCACCATGATGGTTTCATTTTGCTTAATAATCAATATCCAACACGAAATAATTAAATCAATTATACATGATATTTAAGTGCATATTTTGGGTGACGCAGAGTTAATTCGGAGTTTCGCTGTGTTTTTCCTGACTTTGAAAATTAATAATTCTAAATTATATAAGTATCACAAATTCAACAATATATGAAAACTGTATGCTTATTTTGAGTGGCGCATTGAAAAAGTACCCATTCAATACTAAAAAGACTTGCATTCCTCCGTGAAACCCCTTGCTTCCTCGGTGAAACCCAGTGTTCCTTAATAAGGAAAAAGTAAAATCCTTTGCATTTGATATTCAATATTAATCTCACTACTACCGATTCGATACCGATGATATGGTGGTTATTGGAGCGAGCCAAACCGCTGCAGAACAACCCTTAAACCAATGGAATCCTCCACATTAAAAACGATCAACCGTTCATACGGTACGCGGAGGCGGAGGGTGTCGCCGTCCGGATTTTTGTCGTATATGCTAACAATACCGTTGTCAGAATCCAGCCTTTGTTCTCCGGGTATATAGTTGATGCAAGCAGATTCTATCCTTATGTATTTCGTCGCATCCTGGTAATATACCACGGCATCGTTATAGGTTGTTATTCCGTTGTGATGGGTCTCCTCTTTCGCAATGGCGAGGAATTCATTGCCGTTGAAGTAGGGGCGTTGATGGAGGACTGGAGAGTTGAGTTCCCAACCTCTGCCTGTGGTGTCATAGAGGGCGATGGTGTAGTCGAGTAACTCGCTGCCACCATATCTTCCATGCCCGGGAATTACAATCATTGCTGTGCCACAGAGCACTTTTACTTTACGAACGGTCTCCGACCACGCCGCAAGGTTTGCATCTCCAATGTTTCCAACCCAGCCATTATTGTTTCGTATGCCGTTACCCCCAAAAAGCACTTTTTCATCCGGAATCCAAACCACAATACCATCCTTGGTGTGTGCCTCACCCGGATAGTGCGCAATGACTTTTGAGCCTCCAACTTCGAGTTCCATAACAGAATCAAAGACCATTTCCGGCTGAGGCAGCCCTTTCTTTCTGGCAATATCCTTTGTGCCGGCATAGGAGTAGGTAGGGATACCGTGCTGCATAACCACATCCAGTCCTTCCATGGCATCGGTATGCCACCGGTCAATGATATAGCCAACAATATCAGCCTTCAAAGAATCCCTTACGTAGTTGATGAGATTCCCCGTCTCTTCATCAGAAGCAGGAGTAGAAACAATTAGTGCTTCACCTGCTTTACAGAACACCATGCCGTTGTTGTTGCCCTGGGTATGGATGTACACATACGGGGTGACTTTGTTAAGCAAAAGATTCTCCGAAACACTAATCGTCTGGGCGAACAGCGTAATAGAAAGAAAAAGAAATAATAGTGTTGGTGTAGCTTTCATGTTTTGAGATTCAGTCACAATCAAGACGCAATTTAAAATATTTCAACCAATTTTTTACCGCAATTCACCATGATGGTTTCATTTTGCTTAATAATCAATATCCAACACGAAATAATTAAATTAAATAAGGAAAATTTAAAGTCCTTTGCATTTGATCTATGATATTAAGTGCATATTTTGGGTGACGCATTGAAAAAGTACCCATTCAATACTAAAAAGACCTGCATTCCTCCGTGAAACCCAGTGCTTCCTCGGTGAAACCCAGTGTTCCTTAACAAGGAAAAATTAAAGTCCTTTGCATTAAATCAATTATACATGATATTTAAGTGCATATTTTGGGTGATGCAGAGTTAATTCGGAGTTTCGCGGTGTTTTTCCTGACTTTGACAATTAATAATTCTAAATTATATAAGTATCACAAATTCAATAATATATGAAAATTGTATGCTTATTTTGAGTGGCGCATTGAAAAAGCACCCATTCAATACTAAAAAGACCTGCATTCCTCCGTGAAACCCCGTGCTTCCTCGGTGAAACCCAGTGTTCCTTAACAAGGAAAAAGTAAAATCCTTTGCATTTGATATTCAATATTAATCTCACTACTACCGATTCGATACCGATGACATCGTTTTTTCCCGTCGTTGATATTCGTATCTATGGAGATGCAAACACTATGGGTTTTTGCGCTGCTTTTTTTACAGGAATTATTTTTCAAACAATTCAGCTAATCTGATGTTTTTGAATTATATTGCTGTGATTACTTAAACCGACATTATGGCTGCAATCCTTCTTTTACTGTTGATTATTGCATTCAGCAACTTTATTATACCCCGCGGAGCAAATCGTTTCCGGGGCATCATACTTGCTGTTTTTCAGCTTGTTGCTTTTGTTTTTTTCTATCAGAAACTGGCGGTAACCAATGCGGGAGAAGTAATTACAGAGTCATACCGGTGGATTCCTGAACTTGGCTTAAATCTTCAGTTTCAACTCGACGGTGTCAGTATCATCTTTGCGCTTCTGGTTACCGGAATCGGGGTTCTTGTTTTCCTGTATGCACAGGCATATATGAAGCCGTACGGACATTTGCAACGCTTCTTTTTCTTCCTTTTCCTCTTCAGCTTTGCCATGCTGGGGCTGGTGCTTTCTGCCAACATGATTCAGCTCTTTATCTTCTGGGAGCTTACAAGCTTTCTCTCCTTTTTTCTTATCACCTATTTTAATGAAAAGGAGGAGGCGCGTGCTGCGGCATTCCGCTCGCTCTTTATCACAGCCTTTGGCGGATTAAGTCTTCTGGCAGGAATACTATTGATAGGAAATATTGCCGGAAGCTACGTGATCAGCGACTGGGTGGCAAGTGCGGCAGCCATTAAAGCGCACAGCCACTATCTTCCCGGACTGCTTCTCATTCTGCTGGGAGTATTCACCAAGTCGGCACAGTTCCCGTTTCATTTCTGGCTTCCCGGAGCGATGCAGGCTCCAACGCCGGTAAGTTCATACCTGCACTCTGCAACAATGGTAAAAGCAGGAGTATTCCTGTTGATGCGACTCAGCCCGGTGATGGGAAATACCCCGGAGTGGAACTATATTATTTCGCTGGTGGGTGTTACCACAATGCTTATTGGTGGCTATTTTGCCCTGACTCAAAGAGACCTCAAGGGAGTGCTGGCATACACCACCATCAGCGCGCTGGGAATACTGGTGCTTATGCTTGGCATCGACACCAAGCTATCGGTAAAAAGTGCAATTGTATTTTTGCTGGTTCACGCTTTTTATAAAGCGACACTCTTCATGGTTGCCGGGTTCATCGATAAAAAAACCGGTACCCGCGACCTGACAAAACTTGGCGGACTGGCCAGACAAATGCCTGTCACCATGGTCATCACAATGCTGGCACTGCTATCTATGGCCGGACTACCCCCAATGCTCGGGTTTATCGGTAAAGAGTTGATTTACGAAGCTAAAGTACAGCTCCCGGGTATCGCATCAATTATTCTCGTTGTCGGTGTACTCGCAAATGCTTTTATGGTTGCAGTATCTGTTTTTCTGGGTTACAAGCTCTTCTTTGGCAAACAGGGAGACTTGCCGAAAAAGCCCGATGAAAAAGGTGTTTTATACCTTCTCGGTCCTGCCGTACTCGTGCTGCTAAGTCTAATTTACGGCCTCTTTCCTGGCATTATCAACAGAATGGTTGAGGTGGCGTTACAGGTTGTAGTGCCCAAGGCTTTGGACATACATCTTAAATTATGGCATGGTTTTAATCAGGTGCTCCTGCTTAGTGTTTTTACTGTGTTGATTGGGTCTGCCCTGGCGTTCTTTGTCATCAAAAAACCAAAGCTACTTGGAAAATGGTCAAACCTCAATTCCAGTGTATTCAGCTTTAGCTTTACGAAGGCTTTTTCAAATATGATCAGTGGGTTTGTTGGTTTTTCGGAACGCAACACTGCGCGCATACAGCATGGTAGTCATCGCTACTATATACTCACAATATTTGTTGTCACTTCTCTCATGTTGTGGTATCAACTCTACGACACCCGCGGATGGACTCTTGCCACAAATATCACTCTTCAGCCGTTTTATATCTCTATTCTTGTAGCTATTTCCATTGCGGCGGCGGTCTTTACGATGTTTTCCAAAAGCCGTCTTTCCTCAATTATTGCCATGGGAGTGGTTGGATATGGTTTATCACTTATCTTCCTATACTACAGTGCTGTTGATCTGGCTATCACTCAAATCCTGGCAGAAACGCTTATTCTGGTTATGTTTGTTTTGATACTGCAGAAGTTGCCGGTATTTGCCAAACTATCAAGCCGGGCAACCAAAATCCGGGATATGATAATAGCGCTCTCATTTGGTGGAGTAATGACGACTTTGGCTTTAAAGGCTATCAATGTAGAGTTCAATCATCCCATTTCGGATTTCTTTCTGGAAAACAGCTATACCAAGGCCTATGGTGAGAATGTGGTAAATGTGATTCTGGTTGATTTCAGGGCTCTTGATACCATGGGTGAGGTCACTGTTCTGACCATTGCGGCACTGGGAGTCTTTGTATTATTAAAAACAAGATCGAAAAAGATATGAATTCGGTAATCCTGAAAATAGCATCGAGATATGTGCGGCTGATTCTCTTCAGCGCAGCGATTTTTGCATTACTGCGCGGGCATAATCTTCCCGGAGGAGGGTTTATCGGCGGGTTGCTTGCCGGGCTGGCAGTAGTTTATAAAGGTTTTGCCTATACCTTTCGGGAAGCACGACAAAGCATGCGGCTAAAGCCTGAATTTCTGATTGCTTCCGGATTATCAATCGTTCTTTTAAGCATGATTCCCGGCATCCTGAACGGAAAAAACCTCATGCATGGCATCTGGTACAAAATACCGTTGGGAGAAGCTATGGAAATCAAAATCGGAACACCATTTATTTTTGATATCGGAGTCTTTCTCACAGTGATCGGTGTGACGGTAATTTTCTTACTTGTATTAAACAGAGAATAACTATGGAGATAATACTTGCCATACTAACAGGAGTACTTTACACGGCAGGAGTATATATGCTTTTGCGGAGAAGTATACTGAAATTTATTATCGGGATTATATTTTTGAGTAATGCCACCAACCTGCTGGTTTTTCTGGCGGCAGGCATTGTTCAGGGTAGTCCGGCATTTGTAGATGGGAAAGCAGCAGATTCTTCACTGATTGCCGACCCGCTACCACAGGCGCTGGTACTTACAGCCATTGTGATTGGCCTGGGAATCATTGTATTTACCCTGGCCTTGAAGTATAAATATTTTCAGCTTACCGGAACCGATGATTTAGATCAAGTAAAACAAACAGATAAACCCTGATGAACGCAATTGCACTACCCATATTAATCCCTTTGATCATGATGGTCATTTTGATGATTGTCAGGAATAACAAGGCTGCACAATGGATAAGCAGTGCCGGCACCATTGCACTATTTGTTTTATCTGTTTATCTGCTTCTGGAAGTAAACCAAAAAGAGGTGATGGTATTATACCTTGGCGGATGGGAGGCGCCCTTTGGAATAACTTTGGTTATCGACAGGCTGAGTGCTGTTATGCTTTCCACTACAGCACTTATTGGTTTTGCCATTGCGGTTTATGCCACAAAATTCTTTACTCCGGCACATCGCGAATCACGGTTTTACTTCTTTTTCTTTGCTTTACTGATGGGCGTAAACGGTGCATTTATAACAGGCGATGTCTTTAATCTTTACGTTTGGTTTGAAGTGATGCTGATGTCTTCTTTTGTGCTGATTACCCTTGGCAGCAAGAGAGCGCAGCTGGAGGGTGCTATAAAATATCTTGCCCTGAACCTCATCGGATCTATGTTTTTCCTTGCCGGGCTGGGGTTGCTTTACGGAAAAACCGGAACGCTCAACATGGCACATTTAGCCCAAATCCTTATTGACGACAGAAATGCCATTCTGATGAATACCTCAGCAGTGCTGTTTTTTATTGCTTTTGGAATTAAGGCGGCAGTGTTTCCACTCTTTTTCTGGCTTCCGGCATCATATCATACACCAAATATCACGGTAAGTTCTTTATTTGCAGGGCTTCTCACCAAAGTTGGGGTGTATGCCCTGATACGTTTTTTCACCCTCTTCTTTGTGCAGGAACCTGCTTTCTGGCATAACCTGTTACTTGTTATTGCAGGGTTTACCATGGTGATTGGCGGAATGTCGGCATCCATCTATTACGACAGCAGAAGGATATTATCATATCATATTATAAGTCAGATTGGATATATGGTGATGGGCCTGGGGATTTTCACACCGCTGGCAATTGCAGGTGCAATCTTTTTCACCATACATAATATGCTGGCCAAAACCAATGTCTTTTTGGTCGCAGGAATTATCAGAAAGCTACGAGGTTCCTTCGACCTTAAGAAGGTTGGAGGGCTCTTTAACAGTAACCCTGCCGTAGCAGTTGTGTTTATAATCCCCGGACTGGCACTGGCCGGAGTTCCGCCGGTATCAGGATTTTTTGCAAAATTCATTCTTATTAAAGCAGGTTTCGATGCAGGCCAGTATCTGATATCAGGAGTCGCAATCCTCACAGGTATGTTAACACTCTACTCTATGATTAAAATCTGGAATGAAGCATTTCTGAAAGCACAGCCAAAGGAGTATGAGAAAGAGGTGAAAACTCGTGTCACCTTTGCAGAGATTTTCCCTTCGGCACTGCTGGCAATGGCAAGCTTGCTTCTGGGAATATTTGCAAGTCCGGTTTTTAATTACATTATGAAAGCAGCAGAACAGTTGAGCGATCCGGTAAATTATATCACATCTGTATTAAATTTATAATGATGAAAATACTACTGATCATAGAATTTTTTGGCTTTTACCTTTTTAATCTGGTGAAATCCAATCTTTTGATTGCATATGACATCCTTACACCGGTGATGCGGTCCACTCCTGCATTTATTTCTATACCGCTTCGACTCAAAACCGATGCCGGGCTTTTGCTCCTCAGCAACCTGGTATCCATGACCCCGGGCAGCCTGAGCTATGAAATTACCGAAGACCGGAAGCAGCTGGTTGTGCATATCCTTTACATGAGTTCAAAGGAAAAGATGATTGAAGATATTGAGAACATTCAGAACAGAATACTAAAGATAGCATCGTAATATGAATACATTTTTAACCATATCCATCTATGCAGGTTTTGCCATGTTACTGGCAGCGTTTCTTTTGGTATTCATAAGGCTTACCAAAGGCCCGGATGTAAGCAACCGTATTGCTGCCATGGACCTTGTTGCCAGCATTGTAATGGCATTTATCCTGCTTTACAGCTTATTAATTAAGAATGCGATGTATTTCGATATTGTGATAGTGATATCCTTAATCTCTTTTATCGGAACCATTGGAATATCCACCTATTTAAAACAAAAGCGATGAACCAGATACTCACGGGCATATTTATTCTTGCGGGCAGTTTTTTTATTCTTGTTGCGGCAATCGGAATTGTTCGTTTCCCGGATATTTACAGTCGTCTGCATGCTACCACAAAGGCCACTTCGTTTGGAATTCTATTAATTGTTCTGGGTGTGGCGCTCTACTTTTTTACGCTGGAAGTAGCGATAAAGTCGGTTCTGATTCTTGTGTTCATTTACCTTACTGCGCCTCTGGCCGCTCATTCCATTTCCAACTCATCGGAGAGGAAGATAAAATAGAATGATACTTTAGGCGAATGCTGCTATACTTATCAGAATGATTGTTATGATGGAGATATATCAGATGAAGGAGGGGCTAATGAAGTCAAATGTATTTCCTCATAAAAAGTAACGCTTTTTCGGGAAAGGACAGTATGTAATACCCATCAGGTTTCAAAAACCTGACGAGTCTGATAAACGATCAGGCGATTCCTGCGGCAGGGTTCCGATAACCATCGGAAGCAGCGATAGCCCTATTTGGCAGCAGGCGATTGACGGCGGGAGTGGGCTGGCTGATCCCGAAAGCTTTCGGGTGAAGACCCGGCCACGACCAGACGGAAACGCCTGGTGGCATGGAGGCTACAAGCGGAAAGCCCATTCGCCGCCATAATACAAATCGAAAAAATCCACCCATTCATCTAAAATCCACCCGCATACATATAATCTAATTGTATTGCTCTTGCCCAACCCTAATCTTTGTGTCGTTTTTATAAAATCACGTCATGAAAAAAGTCTTTGTAATATTATCAATCCTCTTCTTGCTTCCACCGATGCTCATGGCACAAGAGGCGTTCTCGCTGGAAGATTGCATTAACTATGCGCTGGAGCACAGCACGGATATCAGCCGGGCGCAAAACAATGTCTCCACCCAGAGTGCCAGTCTGGAGCAGTCCAAGGCGGCGCAACTGCCGAACCTGCAGCTGGGCGTAAATCAACAGCTATCATCAAAAAGCACGTACAACACGACGGAATCGCAGTGGGATCAGAACGGTAACCTCTCTCTCAACGCCACCCTCTCCTCGCAGGTAATGCTCTACAACGGAGCAAAACTCAAAAACAGCATCCGACAGAATGAAATCGACCTGGAATCCACTGAGCTGAATATCCGGACTGAACAGGAGTTGCTAAGCCTGAATATCCTCTCGTACTATATCAATGTTCTTCTTGCGAAAGACAATCTGACCAACAGCGAACTGCAGCTGGAGGCCACGCAGGAGCAGCTTTCATACACCGAGGCGCGTCATGAGGCCGGTGTAATCCCTGTCTCTGATCTGCTGAATATGAAGTCGCAGCTGGCATCCAACAAAACAGAAACCATCGAAGCCCAAAGCAGTCTGCGCATAGCGCTTGTATCGCTAATGCAGGCTATGAATATGCCGCTGGATGATAATTTCGACATAGAACAGCCCGACGTAGACAATATTCTCAACACCACAATGGAGACTGATCCGGAGATTGTATTTGCCCATGCACTGGGAATACAACCCAACATCAAATCTGCACTGCTGAATATCGAGAGTGCTCAAACGGGTGTAGATATTGCAAAATCCGGCTTCCTGCCAAGCCTCTCTCTCAATGGCAGCATCGGCTCAGGATATGCATCCAACAACAATTATATCGACTTTGAAAATTCCTATGCCAACAATATCAACTCGTACATAGGTCTCAACCTCACTGTTCCGATATTTCAACGAAAACAAGTGAAGACACAGGTCGCAATAGCGGAGATCCAGACAAATAATTACGAGCTGGAGCTGATGGATCTGAAAAACAGTTTAAGGAAGTCTATTGAACAGGCCTGCACCGATGCGCAAACGGCACAAAGCTCATATGGCGCTCTTCAGGAGCAGCTTACCGCCGAGCAGGAGTCGTACAAGATGGCCGATGAGATGTTCTCTCAGGGAATGATAAACGCTGTTGATATGCTGATGGCAAAGAACAATCTCACCATTGCGGAAAACAAGTTCACACAATCAAAATATAACCTCATTCTTCAAAACAGAATCCTGGATTACTATCTGGGAAATGCAATTTCATTGTAACAGAAATCTTAAATCATGAAAAAAAGAAATAAGAAATACCTCGTAGTGTTAGTTGTGGTGGTGGTAATCGCCGGGTTGTCATTTTTCTTCCTGAATTCACGGTCCGGGGAGCCGGAATATTCTATTTCCACTGTTCCGGTGGAGCGTGGCTCGGTGAATAATGTGATTACAGCAACAGGCACGCTGGAGGCGACGAATACCGTGGTGGTTGGTACGCAGGTGTCGGGAGTGATAGAGAAGCTATATGTGGATTTTAACTCACGGGTGGAGAAAGGTCAGCTCATCGCCGAGCTGGATAAGTCCACGCTTCTCTCGAGCCTGCAAACAGCACAGGCCGACCTTGAACGCGCTCAGGCCAACATGGAGTACCAGAAGTCGAACCTCGACAGAAACAAAGGCCTGTATGAAAAAGGGCTTCTGGCAAAGAGCGACTACGATCTGGTTGTCTTTAACCATAAAACCAGCTGCGCGGAAGTGAAGTCTGCCGAAGCAAACCTTAGCAGGGCGGAACGCAATGTAAGCTACGCCTCCATATACTCTCCCATCGACGGGCTGGTGCTCAACCGCGCCGTGGAGGAGGGTCAGACAGTGGCGGCCAGCATGAATACTCCGGAGCTCTTCACCATCACCAACGACCTCTCAACCATGCAAGTGGAGGCCAATGTGGATGAGGCAGACATTGGAATGCTGAAACTGGGACAAAGGGTGGAATTTACCGTTGATGCATTCTCTGAACTCACTTTCGAAGGCGAGGTGTCGGAGATACGTCTTCAACCCAATGAGTCGGCCAATGTGATTACATATATCACCATTATCACGGTAGAAAATCCAGAATTTAAACTGAAACCCGGCATGACTGCAAGCATTACAGTATATGTGGAAGAGGCCAATGATGTGTTGCTGCTGGCAGAGAAGGCCACGCGCTTCACTCCTGATATGCAGCTGCTCCACGGATATATGAGCCAGCTCAAAGGTGAAGAAGAACAAACGGCAGAAAATGGTGAGAGACCCTCGCCACCACGTAAGGGAATGAATCAGGAGGAAGATGGTAAAACGGTAGTATGGGTGAAATCCGGCGATGATATCAGACCTGTGGCAATAGAGACCGGAATTGATAATGGCTCCGACATGGAGGTTCTCAGCGGCCTGGAAGAGGGAGATTTGGTTGTCACTTCGCTAACGCTCTCAGATGGCTCAAAAAGTTTTAAGAAAAGTAAAGACGATGACCAGAAGAGTCCCTTCATCCAGGAACGTCCTGGAGGCGGGAAAAGCGGCGGCGGCCCCGGAGGCCCACCACCAATGTAGAGACGCACAGATAAGAGAATTTTAACAGAAGAAAACATTATACCGTGGAAGCAAAAGAGATCATAGCATTAAAGAATCTGCATAAGCACTATTACGTTGGCGATGAGACCATCAAAGCGCTCACCAGCATCGACCTGACAGTAAACTCGGGAGAATTTCTGGCGATAATGGGTGCCAGTGGCTCCGGGAAATCAACGCTGCTGAACATCCTGGGGTGTCTGGATCTTCCAACAGAAGGAGATTACTTCCTCGACAGTGTGAATGTGAAGACGATGAACAAGAACCAGCTTGCGACGATCCGCAACCAGAAGCTGGGCTTTGTATTCCAGTCGTACAACCTGCTGCCACGCACCACGGCGCTGGAAAACGTGGAGCTGCCTCTGTTGTACAACCCGAAGGTCAGCAATGCCGAGCGTCGTGAAAGAGCAGAACATGCGCTCACCGCAGTGGGACTGAAAGACCGCATGAAACACCTCTCAAACCAGATGTCGGGAGGACAACAACAGCGTGTGGCCATTGCCCGCTCTATCGTTAACAACCCTGTGGTAATCTTCGCCGACGAAGCAACGGGAAACCTGGACACCAAAACCTCCTACGAGATTATGGCGCTGTTTCAGGAGCTCAACGACAAAGGCATGACAGTATGCTTTGTGACGCATGAACCAGACATCGCGGAGTTTACTTCCCGCAATGTGCTGTTCCGCGATGGTCGTTTGATGAAAGATCTGAAAGTCCAGGATCGCAAAAGCGCCCTTTATGCATTGTCGCAGGTGAAAGAAGAGACATTCGATGAGTTGTAGCATTTATTACAAAAGAGAAAAAGCATGAAAATCCTGAATCTGTTAAAAATAGCTATAGCAGCAATACGCCGTAACAAGATGCGGTCGTTTCTGACAATGCTGGGAATCGTAATCGGTGTGGCGGCGGTAATAGCCATGCTGGCCATAGGCTACGGCTCCAATGAAAGCATCCGGTCCACGATCTCGTCCATGGGTACCAACCTCATCAATGTGATGCCGGCAAGTCAGAACCGTGGCGGAGTACATATGGGTCGCAGCTCATCACCAACGCTGGTGGTGGATGATGTCACATATTTGCAGGAACACAGCACCATGATAGATGCTGTTTCGCCCGAGGTGGACGGCAGCGGACAGATTGTCTACGGCTCCAATAACTGGCCCACACAGATCTACAGCGGCAACACAGACTATCCATACATCAAAAAATACGAAATTGCATCAGGACGGATGTATACAGAGAAGGAGATTAAAACCAATGCGAAGGTGTGTGTCGTAGGACAAACCGTTATCGATAATATCTTTGAAGAGGATGAAGATCCCATCGGGAAGTCCATCCGCTTTAACAACATACCGTTTAAGATTATCGGCACGCTGAAAGAGAAGGGTGACAACACTTTCGGGCAGGACCAGGACGATATGATCCTGGCGCCATACACCACTGTTATGAAGCGTCTTTTCCGGCAGACGTACCTGCGCGCCATTGTAGTATCTGCAAAATCAGAGGATGAGATCACCGCCACCAGCGAAGAGATAACTACACTGCTGCGCGAATCACACAGACTCGGCGACAGTGAAGACGATGACTTTGAGATCAGGACACAGGAGGAGCTCATCAGCAACTTCGGATCTATCTCGGAGATGATGCTGGTGCTGCTGGGTTCTATTGCTGCCATCTCCCTGCTTGTGGGTGGTATAGGGATCATGAACATCATGTACGTTTCAGTGACGGAACGCACACGTGAAATTGGTCTGAGAATGGCCATTGGCGGAAAAGGAAGAGATATCCTGCGTCAGTTTCTGCTTGAGGCACTGCTGTTGAGTATCATGGGTGGAATCATCGGTGTGGGTGTCGGGATTCTGGCATCCAACATCGTGGAAAACGTGCTGGGATGGCCTGTCTTAATAACATCACACTCTATCATTCTTTCATTCGTATTCTGTACCTTTATAGGTGTCTTTTTCGGTTGGTATCCGGCGCGAAAAGCTGCATCCCTGAACCCGATAGAAGCTTTGCGTCATGAATAATTCTATTCTGTTACAGAGATAAAACATTTGAAAACAATACATTTGTAAAATGCATTTTAATCATAAGATAGAAAAATGGCTTCCTCACATTTTGGGGCTACTGCTCTTTTTCATCCTTCCTATATTTGTTTTCGACAGAGAGAACAACCGCGCCATATACTGGATGTACAGCTACTATTATCAGCTACTGTTTATGGTTGTAGCGTTCTATGTGAACTACCTGGTTCTTGTACCTCGTTTTTTCTTTTCCAAGCGGAAGATCCG
>PKSY01000336.1 GCA_002869405.1 Marinilabiliales bacterium | reverse complement strand
TGGGGCATCATTGGTCACAGATGCTACGCCGCAGTTGTCGTTGGTGGTTGGAGTGCCAAGACTTACCGTTGCGGTACATGCACCCGGATCTGTATCCTGAGTGATATTGGCAGGACACGTGATTGTAGGGTCAACATTGTCAACAATCTCAACAATTGCATAATCAGTATTGTCATCCGGATTCAGGTCAGGATAGTCATTGGTAGCATGTGCGGCATTCGTTGTATTTCCAACTGCAGTACAAGTGCCATAAACAGTAACAGATCTTGATAAGCTATTTCCAGGAGACAAAACAGGGACAGATGGCCAAGTGATCACATTTCCGCTTACTGTTCCACCATTTGTTGCACTTACAAAAACAATTCCTGAAGGAAGCGTATCAGAAATCACAATATTCTGAGCATCGCCTGTTCCATTGTTTGTCACAACAATATCGTAAGAATAATTGACGTTAATATTTTGCTGACTTTGTGTTACTGAACATTCAACAGTAAGATCGGGAGTTGTAAAAAGTGAGTATTGAGATTTTAGATTTTCAGGTGTACGAGAAATCTTTGCTAATCCTATAAATGAAAAAAGGATAACAAAGACTAAAATCGCGCTGTGTCTGAGTGTGAACCTCATTAAACCACCTGTAGTTTTAATCATCCTACAGCTAAAAAAAGCTATAGTTTGAAAGTTAATTACTTTTACTTTGCTTTGGTTAGTTTTGTTTCAAAAAACGGAACAAAAACTTTCCTTCCATTACTTACATATTCACACTCGGTAGGATATTCAAATATCGTACTCAAATATAGATTGATTTTTTGAAATTTCCAAATCAACAAACCAGACAAATACAAGCCACTGATTAACAGGCAAGTATAAAGCTTACACCTATTATATAGATAAAATATTATTTTTGGATTCCATTTAGCGATTTATACAGGTTCCATAAAATCCGTCAAAAAACACGCAAATGTGCGGTTTTATTAATATTACAATTCAATCCTGGCTTAGTGCTGATTATTACAACAACCAATATTTTTCAGCCCATATGCTCTAATTTAATCAATTTATATTTATATATATTTTATTGTAGTTTAGTATTTTTTAGATTATAGATTTATAATTTTATTAAGTATTTTTCCTATACACATTTTACATTATAATAACACAATTATTAAATTTTACAACAATTTATAATATACGATTATATAATTGATTTTCATATCGTTACCTTACATTAATATTATATTATTAATAACACTATAGATTAAAAATATCTTTATTATATACATAAAACAACCGTGTAACAAAATTCTCAATAATTCTTCCCATATTTGTGCAAAACAATTCAAAAATGAGGAATTTAATATTAACTTTTTTACTCGTATTTCTGGCATGTCAAACAAATGCTCAGAAACAATCTTTAACACAGGAAGTCTACAATGACTGGAAAACTATACAAGCTCCGTCTATAACAAACAGCGGATCATTTATCTCATATAAAATCCAACCTCAGAAAAATGATCCAAGTATTGTAATCTATGATTTGGAGAAAGGAACAAAACAAGTTTTTGAAAGGGGGGACAAAGTAACTATAGATTATGCTGAGAATTATGCATTTTTCCGGATAAAGCCACAGCAAGACTCCATTAGAGAACTAAAAATAAAAGAAGTAAAGAAAGAAAAATTTCCCCATGATACGCTAAGAATACTGAATCTTAAAGAAAGTATTATTACGGACATTCCTCATTTAAAAAGTTATTATTGCCCGGACAAAGGTGGAGAATGGATTTCTATACATTTCGAAAAAATCCCTGATGCAATTGACACAACGGCCACCGATTCAACAAACAAAGAGAAGAAAAAACCAAAAAAGAAAAAAGATAAGAGCATTCCTGAATGCACATCTTTTATGGCGCTCAATGCAGGCAATAAAGACACAATCAGTATCAATGCTGTTTCAGACTTTGCAATGGATCGCTTTGGTAAAAACATTCTTTTAGCCGGTAACACCGGAGATTCGTTAGTAATCAGTTACCTTATACATATTAATACTTCCAATCAGAAACCGGATACCTTGTTTAGAAATGAAGGGATAATAAAATCTGTACAAATTGGTGATTCGGGGAAATTCGGGGCTTTCTTTTTTACCTCAGATACGGCAAAAGAGAAAGTATGGACTACACAGATTGTATCATTGACAGAGAACAAAGATATCTTCCGGATCGACACCTCAACACCAGGCGTCAGGGCAAATTGGTCAACAAATATAAATCATCAGGCATATTTCGATGAAAGAGAGGCTAAACTGTATTTGTCAATGGCACCAATACCTGAACCTGCTCCTGAAGACACTCTGCTGGACGAAGAAAAATGCAGTGTTGATGTTTGGAACTGGAAAGATCCGCTACTCCAAACGCAACAACTGCATGACAAAAAGGAGGAAAGTCAGCGCGGTTACCTTGCAATGTATGATTTAACAGATAAATCATTCAAGCAGCTTGCGGACAGCACATTACCTAATGTCAGAGCAAGAAAGCAATCTCCCGGACAAGTTCTGATGGGGTCTTCTACCCTCCCCTATCAACAACTGGTTTCCTGGGATAGTTGGTACAATGATATCTATATTATTGATACAAAATCAAATACAAGAGAACTTATCCTTGAAAAACAGGGTTCGTATGCCAATCTCTCACCCGGAGAGAATTATCTTCTATACTGGAATTCAAATGATAGTTGTTGGTATAGCTATGATATAAATGAAAAAAAACACCATAACCTTTCCGAGAGTCTGAATGTAAATTTCTACAATGAAATACATGATGTTCCCGCCCTTCCTTCACCGTATCATGTTGCAGGATGGCTCGAAGATGACAGCAGGGTTATAATCTCAGATTACTATGACTTATGGTCTTTTGACCCATCTGGAAAAGCGGCACCAGACTGCATAACACAGCAATTCGGAAGAAAAAATAATATAAAATTTTATCCCGTTAACCTGATTGAAGATGAGCCGTATCTTAAATTAGATAAACAATCGTTTCTTCTCAGAGGGTTCAATGACATCACAAAAGGTTCCGGATACTACAGATATGAAGAGAACAAGGAACCAAAGTTGCTTATTGAAGCTGATGCACGCTTTGGTATTGCAAAAAAGGCTCAGGAATCTGAGAAGTTAATTTTCACAAAAGGGACATTTAAAGAGTATCCTGATTTGTATTCAGCCAATATGGATTTCAAAAAGATGCACCGAATTTCAGATATTAATCCACAGCAAAATGATTATCTCTGGGGAGAAGTACAACTGGTTTCGTGGATTTCAGCGAAAGGTGAAAAGCTTGAAGGATTGCTTTACACACCTGAAAATCTGAACCCTGAGAAGAAATATCCTTTGTTGATATATTTCTATGAAAGAAATTCTGATAATCTGCATAATCATAGAATTCCTTCGCCCAGCAGATCGATAATAAATCCCACCTACTGCACAAGCAACGGTTATGTAGTATTTGTGCCGGATATCACTTATGGCACAGGTCATCCCGGCAAAGACTGTTATGATGCTGTTGTAAGCGGTACTCTTGCCATGTGTGATCAGTTTGAGTTTATTGATCGCAGTAGAATGGGGCTTCAGGGTCAAAGCTGGGGAGGCTATCAGATTGCACATTTGGTAACACAAACAGATCTTTTCACCTGCGCAATGGCGGGAGCTCCCGTGAGCAATATGACAAGCGCATATGGCGGAATACGCTGGGGATCAGGGTTAAGCCGTGCTTTTCAGTATGAAAAATCACAAAGCCGCATTGGACAGCCTTTATGGGAAGCGCCGGAGCTGTACATTGAAAACTCTCCCGTTTTCTTCGCAGATCAGGTAAATACTCCATTATTAATTATGCATAATGATGAAGATGGAGCAGTTCCATGGTATCAGGGCATCGAATACTTCAGTGCACTACGCAGATTGCAGAAGCCGGTATGGATGCTGGTATACAATGGTGCGCCACACAACCTTCGTCGCTGGCCCGACCGCATGGACCTGGACAAACGTATGATGCAGTTCTTCGATCATTATCTAAAAGATGCACCTGCTCCGGTGTGGATGACTGATGGTATCCCTGCTGTTAAAAAAGGTATTGAAAAGGGATTTGAGCTTAAATAACGGTTTAAGGAATTTATTATTCCCGAGCCGCGATGAATCGACGGCTCTCCATGAGGTTTTTATTTGATGCCACAATATTCACAGTAATCTGACGTATTTGAAAGAGAATTGTACTTTTGCAGATGCTATGAAGAAGAATACGCATACCTATATATTTATTGCCGCAATATTTGCCGCAATCCTGTCAGTGGTTTCGTGTACAAAGCCAGGAATTATCGACAGCGATCCTGACCATATGCTGGAGTTTTCCAATGATACAGTGATTTTTGACACTGTTTTCACTACTATAGGATCTACAACAAAGCAGTTGATGATTTACAATCGACATGAAAATACGATGAGTATTGATGAGATTATGCTTGCAGGCGGGGAAACCAGTCCATATCGTATCAATCTCGATGGTGTCGCCGGAACCGGTTTTTCAGATATTGAAATTCCTCCCGGTGACAGTTTATTTATGTTCGTTCGTGTAACTCTTGACCCGTCAAATCAAAATAATCCACTGATTATTGAAGACAGTTTAATGTTTTTCACCAATGGCAACGAGCAAAAAGTAAAGCTTGTATCCTGGGGGCAGGACGCGCACTATATTCTTGCAGACAGGTTTGTTGCCGGACTTCCACCATATAAAATTATTGCAGCTGAAAATGAGTACACGAGATGGCAGAACGATAAACCCTATGTGATTTATGGCTATGCAGTAGTAGATTCGGCGGGAATTCTCGAGGTTGATCCCGGCGTTCGGATTCACTTTCATTCAGGTGGCGGATTATGGGTTTATACAGGCGGTACTATTGCGGTTAATGGCACCATCGACGAGCCTGTCACTTTCCGGGGCGACAGGCTGGAAGAGGCCTATGATAATCTTCCCGGCCAGTGGGACAGGATTATCATAAATGAAGGTCCTGCTGACAATGTGTTCAATAATGTAATTATTAAAAATGCCTTTATTGGAATTCAGGCTGAACCGCTGAGAGAATATACCGGCAACACGCTGATCCTTAACAATGTAAAAATCCTTAACATTAATGGTATGGGGCTATACACCAAGGCCTACAGAGTAAGGGCTGCCAATAGTGTTTTTGGTAATTGCGGTGCATATTCTGCAGCATTAACCCTTGGCGGGGATTATGATTTCAGGCATTGTACATTTGCCACCTTTTACGGATATAATTCAAGGTCTACTCCTGCCCTATTCCTTAACAATTATGCGGTTGACACCGATGACAACCCCATTCCTGTGGATCTTATAAATGCATATTTCGGAAACTGTGTGATTTATGGAAATGCAGATGAAGAGCTTGGTCTGGACCTGACAGAGTTGGCACAATCTGAATATCAATTTGAAAACTGCCTGATAAAAACGGAGCGCAACCTTGAAATTGAAGATCGTTTTGACCTGTGCATTGCCAATGAGAATCCATATTTTGCAGATTCCACACAAAACTTCTACCCTGACTCAACACTCTCTTCAGTTATTGATGCCGGATCGGTTCAGGTTATAAATACCAGCGAGTTAAATATAACCAATGATATTGAAGGCTTCAGTCGCACCGGCGATGAAGGTCCGGATATCGGGGCCTATGAATTTAAGGAGCGATAGCGCCGAATCATGATTTAGTGTCGACGATGCATGGGTTGCAACAACGAATCATGCATCGTCGTTACGGGATTGCGTTTGGTTATCGCCTGTATTATCTTTGTCGTACAATCTTCGAATTATGATACCGAATCTGACAGACACTATTTGCGCTGTTGCAACGGCTCCCGGTGTTGGAGCCATTGCAGTTATCCGTGTCTCCGGCCCGGAGACCATGAAGCTCATGGAACAGGTGTTCCGACCGCATAGCAGAAAGTCGTTCTCCGCGCTTAAAATGCGTTATGCCCATTTCGGAGTCATCCGAAGCCGGGAGACAGTTATTGATGAAGTGCTATGTACACTGTTTTGTGCTCCCGATAGTTACACCGGTGAAGATAGCGCCGAAATCTCGTGTCATGGTTCGGCACTCATGCAGCAACAGATTATGGCTCTGCTGATTGGTAATGGCGCAAGGATAGCAATGGGTGGAGAATTCACCTTGCGCGGGTTCAGGAATGGCAAGTTCGACCTGGCACAGGCGGAAGCTGTTGCGGATCTTATAGCTGCAGACAGCGATGCTGCAAGAGATCTGGCACTTTCACAAATGCGCGGTGGGTACAGTTCAAGAATAAAAGCACTCCGTGAGAAGCTTGTCAACTTTGCTGCACTGATAGAACTGGAACTGGATTTCAGTGAAGAGGATGTAGAGTTTGCAGACCGAAGCCAGCTCAGCAACCTACTCGATGAATTAAAAGATGAAATCATTGCACTGTCCTCTTCTTTTTCAAAAGGCAATGTGATGAAATCAGGAATTCCGGTGACCATAATCGGGAAGCCAAATGCGGGAAAATCAACATTACTGAATGCCATTTTAAATGAAGAGCGGGCTATTGTAAGCGATATTCCGGGCACCACACGTGATGTAATTGAAGATACAATTAACATCAACGGATTTAGTTTTCGGTTTATTGATACAGCCGGGCTTCGTGATTCCCGGGATACCATTGAAACTATTGGCATAGAACGCACAGTGGAAAAAATCCGGCAGGCGCAGGTAATCCTTCACATCTTTGATATCAGTGAAACCAATCCGGACGAGTTGCAGGAGGAGATTGATGAATTCAGGAACCATCTGGAAGACAAGAGCAGAAGATGGATATTGATTGCAAATAAGACTGACAGGCTGGAGACCATTCCTTCAGTATTTAAAGATCTTGTTGAGCTGGAGACCGTTTTTGTAAGTGCCAAGCGCAAAGAGAACATCAGTGTAATCACAGATACACTCAGCCGAATGGTAGAGAAAGAGTCGGTTTCCGATCGCACTATTGTGAGCAATGCAAGGCATTACGAAGCCCTGATGAGTGCACTTCAGGCCATAGAGGATGTTGAAAAAGGCTTCGAAATGCAGGTTCCATCAGATCTTGTGGCCATAGACATTCGCCGGGCACTGCATTTCCTTGGCAGCATCACTGGTGAAGTTACTACAGACGAAGTGCTGGGAACTATTTTTGGGAAGTTTTGTATTGGGAAGTAACCCCTACCACAAATTCCCCATCGGAGATTCCCCCGGAACATTCTCTCTTTCGGCCGCCAATCTTATCACCTCCGTTCGTTTTTCATTGTCGTATTCCGGCCAGTTGGCAGCTTCGGCCTTTGTTCTGCGACAACCAAAACAGACGCCTTTACTATCGTATTTACAAACTTTTATGCAGGGTGATTTTACTTTTTCCATGGTTATAATTTAACATCATAATACCTAAACAAAGGAAGGTGAAAAAGGATTGCCGGTATCCATATTCAATAACAAATTATTGTCAAATCTTCTCCATAGACTTATATATGAAATATTTTTCATATATTGTACAGTCATTAAACGCAATCAACAACGCAAATATGAGCACAGAACTCAATCTGCACAGTAAAAAATACCTTGAATGCCTGCTGGCAGGAAAACGCAAGGAGGCCGGAATGATTTGCCGGGAATATTTTAAGCAACAAAAGGATATTCGCGATCTCTATGATAATGTGATAACTCCTGCCCTGTATGAAGTAGGTCAACTTTGGGAGCATAACATGATTTCTGTAGCTGTAGAGCATCTTGCAACAGCGATCACTGAAGGTATTCTAAATGAATTCTATCCTGAAATTATACCACATGAATATAATGGCAAAAAAGTAGTACTCACTTGTGTAACCAACGAAGAGCATCAGGTAGGAATAAAGATGGTTGCAGATATTTTTGAGCTTCATAGCTGGGAGAGTTTTTTCCTTGGGATTGGTGCGCCTGTAAGTGAATTAAAAACTTTTATAGAAGATGTTAAACCTCAGTGTATCGCAATATCATTAAGCGTTTATTTCAATCACAAAATTCTGACAGAGATGATAGATGAGCTTTCTGTAGCGTTTCCTGACATTCCAATAATAATTGGAGGCCAGGCTTTTACACATAAAGGGGAAGCCCTTAAAGGAATCGCCGGCAAGGCAACACATATTGCAACATTATTGGAATTGGAGTCGTATATTTTATTACAAAATCCTGCATAATATGAACAAAGACAACCTTTTACAATCGGCAAAGGCGTTAAAGCAGCCCGGGGCGGAAGCTCTGAAAGAGTATTCATCCAAACTCGACCAACTTATCAGCACAATGAATAATGTAATGCTAGGCCGCGAAGATATTGACGCATTGGTTGGAGCTCAAAACATTCAAATGATGAAAGATAATCATGCAAACCATGCAAGGTTTATGGAGTCAGTGTTCAATGCTTATGAGCCTGCTATTCTGGTAGATACTGTATTATGGGTTTTCCGTGCATATCGGTCAAGACACTTCAGCTCAACCTATTGGGCAGCTCAGATGAACACCTGGATAGAAATATACAGAGAGCACCTCAGCGAGCAGTGTTTTAAGGAGATTCTTCCCTTTTACAAATGGATGCAGGTAAATATCCCAATTTTTAACTACCTGGCAACAGAAGATTTTGATGCCCCGTTCTCAGTTCATTGACACCAGCAATATTTTATGAAACAGGCCTCTGAAAATAAAATCTATAGGGCAAAAGGAGTTTTCGATATAAATGGGAAACTCCTTGAGGCTAATGATGCTATGTATCTATTTCTGGGAACAACAAGAAAAGAAAACGCCCCTTTATATACCATCACAAAACCGGACCTTGTCACTCTGCCAAAGAATGTTGAAAACGGGACACCGGTTTTTGATGGCATTATTACGGTCAGTAATTTCAATGAAATCTCCTTTGAGCTAAATGCACAAATCATATTTGAAAACAATTGTTTCATTGTTTTTGCTGAAGCAGATGTAAAAGGAATGTTTGAGATGAACAAGAGGATGAGCCGCATCAACCAACAGGTGAATAATCTGCAACGCGAGCTTATAAGGGAGAAGAAAAAACTTGAAACCGCAAACACAAAGTTACAGCAGTTGAACTTTGAGATGAACAAGTATCTTGGAATGGCTGCCCATGACCTGAGAAATCCCATTGGAAATTCATTTGCATACACAGATCTTCTCATTTCAGATTACGAAAACATCCAAAAAGAGGATCAAATCTCTTTTCTCAAAATCATTAACAAACAGTGCTCATATGCACTAACGCTGATAGAGACTTTTCTTGATGCATCAAAAATTGAGGCCGGAATACTTGATCTAAACCTCAATAAGCACAATTTCATCACAATTATCCGCGAAAGCATTGAGCAAAACAGAATGTTTGCCGAAAAGAAATCACAGCAAATTGTTCTGGAACACGATGATGATCTGATGCTTGTGACATGTGACCGTGAGAAGATGCTTCAGGTTGTAAATAACCTCATCAGTAATGCCATAAAATACTCTGAACCGGGAAAAACAATCATTGTAAATGTAGAGGAGAGAGGAGATTCTTTGCAGACAAAAGTCATTGATCAGGGACCCGGTATCGCCAATGAAGAATTGGGACTAATATTTAAACCTTACGGCACAGCATCAACAAAAGCTACAGCAGGAGAAAAATCTACAGGTCTCGGACTCACCATCGTGAAGAAAATTATCGAATCACATAAAGGCAATCTTAAGGTGAAAAGCAAATTGAATTTTGGCTCTGAGTTTTCATTTTCTATACCAGTACAACAAACAATCTAAATAAGCCATGAAAAAACTATTATTATCCATTATCCTGATTATCGCTACAGTTGCAACTATTGCGCAGGAAAGCGACAAGGAAGCCATCAAACAAGTAATACAAACCGCTTATGTTGAAGGCATTCAAAACGAAGGAAATATTGAGAAAATTGACTCCGGTATTCATCCTGAATTCAGGTTGGTTGGAATCGGAGAAGGTGATGAAATGTGGATATTGCCAATCAGAGAATGGAAAGAAAGTGTTAAAAAGAAGGTTAAAGAAGGAAAACTGCCGCGCACAGGTCAGGATAAAGTCAGTGTTGATTTTATAGATATTGACATCACTGGACGGGCTGCCATGGTTAAACTTAATTTTTACTTAGGAAAGCAGCTCCGGTTCATCGATTACATAGGTCTTTACAAATTTGAAAGTGGCTGGATGATGGTATCCAAAACATATGAAGAAATGTAAAGCTGAAAAGTGAATACAGAACAGATGATTAATGAATTTGAATATTAGATTTGACTGATCAGTTTTCCAGAAAGTTCCTTTTTACTACAAGGCCCATTTCAACACCTTTAATCAAAAGGAACTTATAAGCATCTTCAAATTCATTGGGGATTTCTCCATCAAGAATTGCTTCACGAATTGCCAGTTTAAGGTCTCCTACTTCACGGGAAGGCTTTAACCCGAAGGTCTCCATAATAGTTTCACCATTCACCGGCGGCTGCCAGTTTCTGATCCTGTCCTTCTCCTCTACCTCTTTAAGTTTGATGCGCACAAGGGCAAAATTCTTCAGGAATCGCTGCTTTTTCTTTTCATTTTTGGAAGTGATATCCGCCTCGCAAAGAACCATGAGATCATCTACATCATCTCCGGCATCAAACAATAGTCTTCGCACTGCTGAATCTGTCACTATAGATTCTGAAAGCACCTGAGGTCTGAGGTGCAATGCAACCATTTTTTGTACAAATTTCAGCTGATCGCCCAATGGCATTTTCAATCTTTTAAAAATACGGAGCAGCATTTTCGAACCCAGATAATCATGGTTGTGGAATGTCCAGCCATGCTCATCATCCCATCGTTTGGTTGCAGGCTTGGCAATGTCATGGAAAACCGCAGCCCACCGCAGCCATGGATTCTCTGAGTTTTGTGCTACGTTGTCGAGCACTTCCAAAGTATGTGTAAAATTATCTTTGTGACTTCTTCCGGCCTTGGTTTCTGTTCCTTTTAAAAGAACCATCTCCGGTAAAATCTCCTGCAGCAGTCCTGTTTCATAAAGCAACCAAAATCCAATTGAAGGCTTTCGTGATTTGATTATCTTCATCATCTCATCAAAAACCCTCTCTTTTGAGATGATATGTATCCGTTTCACATTACGTGTTATCGCATCCTTCGAATCAGCTTCGATGGTAAACTCCAGCTGTGTGGCAAAACGTATGGCTCGCATCATCCTCAGGGGATCATCGGAGTATGTGATATCAGGATCCAATGGTGTTCGTATGATTTTGTCATGCATATCCTGTATACCACCAAAAGGATCCAGAAGTTCCCCGAAGGAATCCTTGTTAAGGCTAAGTGCAAGGGCATTGATTGTAAAATCACGACGATTCTGATCATCCTCCAGAGTTCCTTCTTCGACCGTTGGTTTCCGTGAATCATGACGATAGGATTCCTTCCGGGCACCTACAAACTCCAACTCCAGATAACCTTCTCCGTCCGGGACTTTTAACTGTGCAGTACCAAAATTTCTGAATACTGAAACCTTCACTCCACCCTCCATCTCTGCCACTCGTTCTGCCAGGTCAATCCCCGACCCGATTGTAACGACATCAATATCCTTGGAAGGACGATGCAGGAACAGGTCACGCACAAAACCACCAATCACATAACTTTGCTGGTTAAGCTCATCAGAGGCAGTGGCAATGACGCTAAAAATTTTATGTTGTAGAAATTCTTTCATGAAATATTCGCAAAAGTAATAAGAAACAGCCGAAAAGCCTTAATGTTTTTTTGGAAGCCACACATTTGTTTAGGCAGAGAATTTAAATATACTATCTTTGAAAATTCATTATTAAGCATATTAGTAAACTCACAAATTAACGAAAACAATGGCGAAAAGAACTATCGTTGCGATGCCCGGTGACGGTATCGGAAAAAATGTACTTGAAGAAGCAATTCGCGTACTCGACGCTGCCGGATTTGAAGCAGATTACGTAGAAGGTGACATTGGCTGGGAATTCTGGTGTAAAGAAGGAAACCCGCTGCCTGAGCGCACTATCAAGCTTATCGAAGAACACAAGATTGGTCTGTTCGGAGCAATCACATCAAAACCAAAAGATGCCGCTGCAGCAGAGCTGGCTCCTGAACTTCAGGATAAAGGTCTGGTATACTCAAGCCCTATTGTTGGTCTTCGCCAGCACTTTGGTCTTGACATCTGTATGCGCCCAACCCGCTCTTACAAAGGCAACCCGCTGAACTTCATCAGAAGAGGCAAAGGTGATGCCATCGACGAGCCAATGGTGGATGCAGTAATCTTCCGCCAGAATACAGAAGGTCTTTACGGTGGTGTTGAATGGGCGAGCCCTGATGGTATTGTATATGATGCACTCATGACGCATCCTAAATTCGTGAAGAACTTCGGCAATACTCCAAAAGAAGAGATTTCTGTTTCCACACGAATCTTCACTAAAAAAGCCACGGAACGCATTCTCCGCGCTGCTTTTGAGCATGCAAAGAACTTTGGATATAAGTCTGTAACAGTTTGCGAAAAGCCAAACGTAATCCGTGAAACATCCGGTATGATGTACAAGATGGCTCAGCAGATTCAGAAGGCTGACTACCCTGATATCGAGCTTTGGAATACCAACATCGATGCACAGATGATGTGGCTCACAAAGAACCCTGAAAACTATGGTGTTATCGTTGCCGGTAACATGTTCGGCGACATCGTTTCCGACGGTTTTGCAGGTCTTATCGGTGGTCTTGGATTCGCATGTTCTGCACAGTTCAACCCTGAATCAGGAATTGGCGTTTTTGAACCAACCCACGGTTCTGCACCTAAGTACGCCGACTACCCTGTATCTATCGTAAATCCTATCGCTATGGTTGAGTCAGCATGTATGATGCTCGACTTCATCGACGAGAAAGATATGGCAACAAAAATCCGTAAGGCAGTAGCAGAAGTTATTGCTGAAGGAAAAGTACGCACCTACGACATGATGAAGATGTCGGGTCGTGCTGACGTTGTTGAAAATGGCGCCGCCAGTACAAAAGAGATGGCCGATGCAATCATCGCCAAGCTCTAAATAGACTATAAGACAGTTTAAACGGTTATTGTGACGAAGGCCTCTCCGATTTGGAGAGGTCTTTTTTGTTTATTTACACAGAGTTCATTTTAGAAGAGGCTTTGCAATGTATCAACTTATTTGGATGCATTGTAGTTTCCAGGGAGTTGTGTTTGGGAGTTATTCACTGAGGGTCGCAGAGAGCTTTTACTCAAAGGTATTTTAGTTGGTGGCTTAGGATCCTTTGTATCAGTTTAGAGTTTTTGTCTCTATTATATTTTTTGTAATAAGAAAACTCAAAGGGCACAAAGTTTTCGGCATGCGCCACACGCAACCCTTAACAGGGTTGGAATCCGTCGGGGTGCCACATTCCTACTGAGACGGAACCTGTACCAGGTTCGTCGAATGAATCCCGCCAGGTATTCCGGCTCAATAAAATCATCAAACTATACAACCATCCACAAATCCCCATAGGGATTCCGTCTCAATAGAACATGTCACGCACAAACGGACAAAAAAACACCGTTGGTATTTCGTTGCATGGCCAGATTTTTCCTTATCTTTACCACAGAAAACCTAAGCTTCTATGCCAAAAATCAAAACAATTATCGCGGATGATGAGTCTATTGCAAGGAATATACTCAAGGAGTTGCTCCTGAAACATACCGATATCGAAATCATCGCTGAGACTGACACGCTGGCTGACACGTTTCATAAAGTGGCTACATTACAACCCAATATCCTCTTTCTCGATATTCAGTTCAAAGAAGGAAACAGCTTCTCAATCATAAAAGATTTTAATGAACTTACTCAGTCGCCTGACATTATCTTTACAACAGCCTACGATCAGTTTGCCATTGACGCTTTCCGTATAAAAGCAATCGATTATTTGCTGAAGCCTGTTACACAGGAAGATTTTGACAATGCTATCTGTCATTATAAGGAACGCCGAAATCAAAAACTCACACCGGGATTCATTCCTGAGACACGACGATTTCTGGAAACCATAAGCGATAAGAGAATTGCCATCAGCACACGTACTTCAGAGCATCTGCTGCGCCCGCACGAAATTCTATATATCACTGCTGATGGCCCCTACTCCGATTTTCATCTTCTTAACGGGAAAAATATATGCACAAGCATAGCGCTAAAATCCTTAACTGAAATTCTCCCTGATTACATGTTTTTTCGAATAAGCAGAAGTACTGTAATAAACACCAACTACCTCAACGAGATCAACCACAAGGAACGCACTTGTCACCTGATGCCAAAAGAGAAAGAGGTCGTACTGGATATAAGCAAAACCCGTATTCAGGAGTTAAAATCCTTTATGAATCAATATATTAAATAGTCACATCTCTCATGAAAAGATATCAATCCTTTTTAGTCCCGGCTATTTTCGGATCCCTTGTATGTGCATTGATTTTAACCTACCTGAATCCTTTGAATCAACGATTTACGCTACACACAAGATACCTTGAACAAGGTGGTGATGAAGTGGTTTTTGGTGCCTGGGATTATGATGATGACGGAACTTCAGAAATAGTAAATCTTGGTTTTGATGTTTTTCAAAAACAATATATAAAATCCCGCCAATTAAATACCCTTGAAACAAACTGGCAATGTGGTATTAATGGCACAATAAAGCCTTTAATATTTAATTATATAACCTTTTTTAAATATCCGGGAGACACCTTCTATTCAACAGCTTTTCTAAACCATCATAAGGACAAAATATCCATGGCTACCTTCTTAACCATGGAACACAACCTCTATGGTGAATTGATTTTGGTTGATTCACCTGAAGTAATAAATAATATGCAATGTGGCTTCTTTGAGACTGTATATTTTGACAATGATACCTCTCCCAATATTATATTTGGATTGGATGCAAGCTGGTCGTATCAACCAAGAAACATTTACAGGTATGATCCTGTCGAAGATACGCTTTACAAAACACCCACAAGTGGAGGGAAAAAAAAGAAACCATTGTTTATAGACATAAATGGAGATGGTCAATCTGAACTAGTTACAGTTTCTAATGCATCATGTAATTATGAGCCCTACGTTGAAGAACATCAAAATATTCCATATCCTGACACCTGCTCCTGGATAATGATTTACAACCAGGACTTAACCTATTTTGTGGATCCCGTAATGATTCCCGGAAGATGCGCATCTGCATCAAATATTTATTCTTCACAAACAAATACAATCTATCTAATCTCCCATTTTCAAGACCCTGACACCACATATTACTACTCATATTCCCTTGATAGTCTTGAGCTTAAAGCCACAGATCCCTTCACAGATAATTCTTCCATCTTCACATCTAATTTTGAAAGTGATGAGAATATTGTATTAATAAATATTGGAACAGGAAATCCCGATATCTTTAATATTAAGACTCAAAGAACAAGACATATTTCAGGTGATTTTAAAAACAAGAAATCAGTCAATTATCTAAAGAAGACTGAAAAACTACCGGCAATCCATCTCTATTACAACTCAATACAAAAGATGCTTTATGGGTACTCATCAGATTATAAATATTCAACTTCTGTTTCATGTCTTCTTGACGACCTGATTCCACCAAATTATGAAGTTGTTTCGGAAGGAGAACCTGCACTCCTCCTCAACACAAAAAACCACGGCGTCATCATCTCCGCACAACCCGTCACCCTGTGGAAATGGAGATACCTCATATGGTTCGGAATCTGGATCGCATCAGTAGGTTTTGTGATGGCAATCTGGATGCTGGCGCAACGGCAAACAAAAAAACGGTACGAATTAAAATCGGCTCTTGACAGATACAAAATTATGGCAATCCATAACCAACTCAACCCGCATTTTATCTTCAACATCATCAATACGCTCGCAGGAACACTTTATATGGATGATAAATCCAAAGCACATAACTACTTCGGTAACTTCAGCAAGCTGTTACGCATCACCATTAACTCCAGCGACCGTATCGAAAGGACTCTGGCTGATGAACTTGACTTTGTAAAAAACTATCTGGAGCTACAGGTATTGCGGAGTAACAATATCATTTCATACAATATTGAGATCGGGGAAGATATATCAAACAGCCGGTTACAGACAAAAATCCCGGGGCTGTTGATTCATACCTTTGTGGAAAACTCTTTGAAGCACGGATTTCCGGATCCAAAATACCCGGGCAAGATTGCTATTTCAATAAAGGAGATCACTTCCGGTCTTCAAATCACCATTTCGGATAATGGCATTGGTCGCGACAACGCAAAGCATAACAAAGAGGCTCAAAGTACCGGCAAAGGGCTTAAGTTACTTCAGGAGAAAATTGATTTGTTTAATGAGATTAATAAAAAGGATGTGCATTATACAATGGAGGATAATAATCCTGGTGTAAGGGTGATGATTGAGGTGTAGAATTAGATTAGTGTCGTACCACGAAGATGCCAACGATACCGCGGTTCCTGTTGCAAAAAGACCTCACAGGTTTATAAAAAGACCTCGACAGGTTTTGAAAACCTGTCTAAGCCATTCCTAATCAAAAAAATACTCCGCCAAAGGCCAGGAGCAGACGGTGAGCAGCTCCGTCTCATTAAAAGCCATTTCTTTGTTGAAACGACGAAGCTGCTGTATTACCATCTCCACCTTCTCAACTTCAGAGACCTGCATCATAAAAACCACATTGAAACCGGGCCATATCTCAGTATCATATCTCGGAACCCCAAGCTTGTTCTTTACTTCTGCATGGTCCAGGATCTGAAAATCCCGGACACCACACAACTCTAACTGATCCATAACGCGCTCTTTTACACTCACGTTACAGGTTATATATATCATTTTCATTATTGTATCTCCTTTGTAATTTGTAAGTCTTCTCTCTTAATAGTCCTTTGATGGAATGCTGCGTAAACAGTAGGCACAAAAATCAGTGTCACCAGTGTTGAGATTAACAAACCACCAATGATAGTAACACCCAGCGGGCTGAACATCTCTTTTCCCATACCACTGGAACATGCCATCGGAACCATTGCCAACACGGTAGTGGCTGTAGTCATAAGCACAGGGCGAAGCCTTGACCTACCGGCCTCGGCAACAGCCTCTTTCACACTTTTACCACGTGCTCTCAGAAGGTTGGTGTAGTCCACAAGCACAATACCGTTGTTCACCACAATACCGGTCAGCATAATCACACCGATGAAAGTGGTTACACTCAGCGTCAGCCCGGTGAGTTCAAAGGCCAGAAAGATTCCCACAGCCATGAAAGGCACCGCAAGGATGATGATAAACGGGTGCTTGAGAGATTCAAACTGTCCGGCCATGACCATGTAGACAAGTAAAACACCCAGAATAAGTACCAGAGTTAGATCCGCGAAACTATCATCCTGCTGATTCACCTGTCCGGCAAGTTCTACCTCAACACCTTCAGGCAATTCCAGTGTATCGAGATATTCCATCATCCTTTCTTTGGCTTCACCCAGGCTCACGCCTTCCAGGTTACCACCAACACGTACCACACGCTCCTGATTCACACGCTTGATCTCCAACGGTCCATATCCCTGCTCCACATCAGCCACATCACATAGCCTAACCTGACTGCCGTGCAGAGTGGTCAGCATGATATTCTTCACATCTTCCACTGATTTACGATGCACTTTATCATAGCGAATCACGATTGCATATTGTTCACCATCCTCTTTGAAGTCACCGGCGTCGGTGCCGTATATGGCCTGACGTACCTGCACACCAATCATGGCACTATTGAGTCCCAGGTCAGAAGCTTTTGCGCGGTCGATGTTCACGCGAAGCTCCAGTTTTCCGGGATCAATGGTATTTTCCACATCCACAAACCATGATTGGCTCATCATGTACTCCTGCACTTCCAATACAACCGGGTTCATTGCATCATAATCCTGCCCCAGCACCTTTACCTCAACAGGTTTTTCATTCCCCAGCAATGCGCCCATGAGAATGTTACCAGCGGTAACGTGGAATTTCTCTATCTCAGGAATTTTCTCCACCTCTTCACGGATAGCATCACCAATCTCTTTTGCGGTGCGCGCTCTCTCATCAGGTTTTACCAGGTGGCAGATAATGGTTGCCACATTTTTACCTTCATTGAAACCCACAGCAGTAAGAGCACCGTCGTTTGTCTGGCCGGCAATCTCCACCAGTGTTCCATCTACACGCTCGGGTACCTGATCAATAAGAATCTGCATCACCTGCTGTGCCACACGGTCTGTTTCTGCAGCAGATGTACCTACAGGGGTTTCCATAACTACCACCAGGTCGCCTGCATCGAAATTCGGGATGTAGTCAGTGCCGGTATCTTTAGCAAACCATGCGGTGACACCAAGAACCAAAACAGCAATAACAATGGTAACAAGCTTATGCGTTACCGTCCATTGCAAAGTACGTTTGTATCCTTGTTCAATCCAGCGAAGAGAAGCTTCACCGGCACGATACAAGATGGAGTGTTTCCTCTCAACACCTTTCTTCTTACCCTTCAACAGCTGTGATGATACCATTGGCGTGAGCGCAAGAGCAGTAAACAGCGATGCAATCATTGTGATAGCAGTTAGGATAGCCAGCTGTTTGAAAAGAATACCAACAATACCACCCATAAAAATCATCGGCAGGAACACCATAATGGTGGTTAATGTTGAAGCAGCAATTGCACGACCCATCTCGGCAGTACCGAAAATAGCAGCCTCTTTAGGTCTTACACCCTGCTCTATATGTCGGGTAATATTCTCCAATACCACAATAGCATTATCCACCACCATACCAATGGCAATAATCAGTGAAAGCATGGAGAAAATATTGATCGTCCATCCCATTGCGTACATGGCAATGATAGCGGCAATCAGCGAGAATGGAATGGTAAGGAAAACGATAAAACTTCCCTTCCACTCCCTCAGGAAAATGAATACCACGATGATCACAAATACCATGGCCCAGAACAACGAAGAAGCCAGACTTGATATGGTCTCTGTTACGATCTCGTCAGTAGCAATCACCTCATCGATTTTCACGTCAGGAGGAAGGTCAACGCGAACCTCTTCCATCTTTTCACGTACCGAGCGAACTACCTCAAGGGTATTTTCACNCTGTTTCTGAATCATCAGGGCCGCACCTTCTCCGCGAACATTTCTTGCAATCTCATCATCTTCAGCAAATCGATCTTCTACTGTAGCAACATCGCGTAAGCGTATAATACGGTCACTAAAATTTACCAGCGGAATATCACGGATTTCTTCTACTGAAGCAAATTCTCCCGGCACATGGATTGAAAAATCACGGGTTCCAACCTCCACATTACCACCGGGAATGGAGATATTTTCAGCTTTAAGGATTGTCGCCAGTTGATTCACAGACAAATTATACGACTTCAGCTTCAAAGGATCAGTCATTACGCTGATTTCACGTTGTGGCTGACCGAGATAGATTACCGTACCGACACCATCCGCTTTACGCAAAGGAGCGGCAATCTTCTCTTCCAAAATTTTATCCAGACCATAGTAACTGTCTGTGGCACTTACACCGTAGATCATCACCGGCATCATGGAGCTGTTGATCTTATAAATGATGGGCTTGTGGGCACCATCAGGAAGGTGTGCTGAGACACCATCGAGGATATCACGGGCATTGCTCGCTGCCTCTGTGGCATCGGTACCCCACGAGAACTGCATCTGTACAAACGAAACATTCTCCTTGGAAGTAGAGGTAATCTCTTTCAGGTGACTGGTAGTAGAAAGTGTAGCTTCCAACACTTTGGAAACCTGCTGTTCTACCTCTTCAGCACTGGCACCGGGATATACGGTGATGACGGTCAATGAAGGAATCTCCAGCTCTGGCATTACATCCAGCGGAAGATAACGAAACGATATGATCCCCATCACAAAAATGGCCAGGAAAACCATTGCTGTGGCGATCGGTTTTTTTACGGCTCTTTCAGGTATTCTCATTGCTTAGCCTCCTTACCTGATTACATTTACTTCACTACCATCATATACCTTGCGAATGCCCGTTGTAAGCACCTGAGTACCATTGGCAACACCAGTTACAGCAACCATATCATCCACACTATATTCGCGCTCTACAGCAGTACGCTTTACCTTGTTTCCCTGTACAGCAAACACATACTCCTGTCCTGTGCCAGCCAGATTGAAGAGAGATTCCTGTGGCACAAAGATACCTGAGACAGAAGGCATTTTTATGGCTACCTCGGCAAACATCCCAGGGTAGATCATACGCTCATGGTTTGGAATTGACAGCTCCACCGTGGCCGTACGGGATGTTGTGGAAAAATAGGGTAAAATATTTGTAACAACCGCCGTAAAAGTGGTATCACCAATGGCTTCCATGGTTACAGTAGCCTGTTGCCCCGGTTTTATCTTATGAAAATCAGACTGCGGTACTTCTATGGTAATTTTCACCGTATCAAGCTGCATAAGTCGAACGACTCCGGAAGTGAATGAATATCCGGGTTTCAGTCCCGGAGCGATAGAATATACTTCGCCTTCATTCACGATGTAGTCCACGATAGTCCCATCAAACGGTGCACGAATCTCAGAGAAATCACGCATCATCGTAACTTTTGCGTCTGAAGCTTCCATCTGGGCAGCGACATGGTCATACTGTTGGGCTGTTACACTTCCCTTTTTGTACAGCCGGGAAACACGGTCAAAGTCCTTTTTAATGGCATTGTTTTCAGCGATCGCCTGTTGCAGTAATTCTCCTGAAAGTTCTACCAGCATCTCACCCGACTTCACCTCACTGTTAACAGGGTAAAAGCACTTCTCAACACGACCGGGTAGCGCAGAACCCAGGTTAGCTTCACGATTTGGCATCATCGTACCGGAAAATTCCAATACAGGATCATAGTTGTACTTCTGAGCGATCTCAGATTTCACATCCGGGATTTTTGTTGTCTTTTGTTCCGGAGCATTTTCTTTGTTGTCACATCCGGTAACCACCAGCATTACTATGCTGAGGATCAGTAATAAATTCTTTTTCATAACACTATTTCAAACTTATTCCACTAACATTTTCTAAATAAGAGTAATTCATTCTGTTCTGAGCGCGTGCTTCTATAAGCTGATCGTACGCTTTATGCCACATCACCTCCGCCTGCAGCACATCATTTACAGTACACATTCCTTCCTCCAGGTTATCACGGTGTATTTTGAGGTTCTCTTTTGCCTGAAGGAGGTTTTTTTCGGAAAGAACAACGGTTTCAGCTGACTCCACACAGTGCTGACGCGCCTGTTCAACCTGCAGGGTGATCATCTCACAGGCCTGATCATAGCGAAGCTGAGCAGCTACGGATTCATTCTTTGAGGCATCGAGCGTATGCTTGCGATCGTTCCAATGGAAAATAGGAATATTGCATGCCACCATCACATTCCAGTCGCTGCCAAAATCCTCGCCAAAGGAGTCGTATATGTTAGGCGTAACGAAGAGGTATGATGCAGTAACTCCAACGTTAGGAAGATATCTTGAACGGGCAATCTTCACCTGTGATTCTGCAATATTCATGGCCTGCTCCAAAGAGTGTAGCTCCGGGCGATGGACCATAGCCTGTCCGGCATAGTTGCCATCAGAGATGCGGAAAATCTGATTGTCAAGAGTGTCTGTGAGGATTAACTCCTGTGAGAGTTCAATACCAATAGCTTGATTCAGCGCCATCTGCGAAAGCTTTAGTCCATTTTGAGCTTTAATGAGATTCAGATTGGCTTCATTGAGTTTTACCTGCGCCTGCATCACCTCATTTTGGGTAATCAGTCCTTCCTCTTTATAATTCGTCACATCTTCCACAATGTTCTCTAACAAGGAAACAGCTTCAGTAGCCAGGACAACCTTTTGCTGCACCTGAAGTACACGGTAGTATGCTTCATCAACATGGTAAACCACGTCGGCCTGTGCTTTGGCAACACCGGATTCGGCAATTGCTTCGGTATATCCGGCCACTTTAACCAGTTCGCGGATTTTACCTCCCATATAAACCGGCTGCGTAATATTCACACCACCGAGAAAGTTATGGTGCTGCCCAATCTCCAGGGTTGTATCAATAGCTGGAATGTAGGCCCAGTCAGAGATAATAAGTTTCTCAGGGTTTACTGTTGGGTCGAATGGCACACCTTCAGCGTCGAGGGGAGCAAAGGTACCGTTTCCCAGATCTACCCACGTATTATCGGTATCACCGGGAGTAATGGTCCATGATCCATCAGGCGCAATAGAACCAACAGGGAGATTCAGCTCCGGGGTGGAGATGTCGTAACGCAGGAGCTTGTTCATGTAGGTGAAGGCTCCATTGGCAGAGATGTCAGGAAGCATCTGAGTCTTTGCTGCTTTTTCAAGGCTTGCCGCAGCAGCGTGATCTTGTTGAGCGATCAGCACTTCATGATTATGGCGGAGAGCCATCTGGCGGCAACTATCGAGCGTTAAAGCACGCTGAGCTGTTGCTGCCGACGTCACTCCTGTTAAAATCAGTATTGACAGCATCACTTTTTTCATTGTTTTCATTTTATTAATAAATATTTAAATATTCGAACACTTAACCTTTAGACTATTTTTATAAAATAGTCGAAAATGCGATAAAAAAATTAGGGTTTAACACCGTTATAAACGAGTTCCATAAGGTGATCGAGCCCTGCCTCGAGAGAGATTAGCTCTTCGTCGAGGGGTTGGATGAAGTAGTTGAGTTCCAGACCGCCTATGATAAGAATCACTGCGGTGGCTGTTAGATTCACGTCAGGAATATTAAGTCGTTCTTCTTTAACACCATATTTTAATCTTGTTCTTTT
>PKSY01000228.1 GCA_002869405.1 Marinilabiliales bacterium | reverse complement strand
CATTCAGCCAGGTTCGTAAACCGGCACCGAACAGGTTTCTAAGTGCTAATTTTATCGTTCTCATGGCTAAAGGTTTTTAAGGTCTTGTTCAATCATTCCGTCTTTCAGAATGATTTTTCTTTTGAGATATTGAATCACCTTTTCGTCGTGCGTGGCAAAAAGGAAGGTGGTGTTCAGCTCTTCATTAAGTTTGAGCATAGTTTTTAGGATGTGATGTGAGTTATCTGCATCCAGGTTGGCGGTAGGCTCATCGGCAAGCACCAATGACGGCTTTTTTACCATGGCTCTGGCAATAGCCACACGCTGACATTCGCCACCGGAGAGCTGGTTGGGGCGTGATTTGAGTTTGTCGGTTAGCCCAACCCACTCCACTGCATCATGAACGGCTTTTTTTCGTTCGGCAGCCGTCATGTTGAGCAGCAGGAGCGGGAACTCCACGTTCTCGAACACATTATACACCGGCAGCAAATTGTAGGTCTGGAAGATAAAACCCATCTCCCTGCGTCGAAGCAGTGCCGATTCAGTAACAGAGAGCTCACTGATATTATGCCCCAGCACTTTTGCCTCGCCCTCCGACGGATTATCCAGTGAACCGATGATGTTAAGCAGGGTAGTCTTGCCTGAGCCACTGGGACCTACCAGGCCGGCAAATTCCCCTGTTGTAATCTCCAGGTTGATGCCGTTGAGTGCTGTGAAGTGCCCCTTTCCGGTGGGAAAGTGCTTCTTCAAACCCTCGATCTGTACTGTTAATGTGTTTTTCATGATTAATAAGTTCTAGTGATTGTATATGAGCATTATTTGAAATCCTGTACCTGTATATATTGCAGCCTCTGGCATGTTGCCGTAGAGGTTGAAGTTATCCGGGTTCCAGTAAACCATTAGCATTGCTGAAAGATTTGTCCAGGAGTGCTGAAGGTTCAGAAACCGGTACCAGTCCTTGTTCTTATAATCCTAATAAACCATCATGGTTGCATTATCAGTTAGTGAAATCGGATAGGCAACGGAAAGCGCCGAAAAGGCTGTGTAGTTGCCTTCTCCTGCAAATTCCTCCGATGCACCGGCAAAAAGTGCTTCATGGGTTACATGTAGGCCGTTGCCCAAACCGAAAGTGTAATCTATACCGATGTTCAGCTGTGAACTCCATGAAGGTAATACGTCCTGTTGCTGATGTGCTGCCACTGCTTCGAACCACAAGCCCACAAAGGTGTCCCATCTACCATCCAGGGCAAACTTCTGTTCATTGACATCGCCGAGGTTTGGAAATAACCCGGTGGTATCAGAAGCGTAATCCATCACACGGTTGTGGTATGAAAAGGCGATCTCTCCGGCAGGAACAGGGAGTTGAATACGTCCGCCAAACTCGGGACGCGTTTTCTTTGATGCAATATATTCCCAACCTTTGGTGCTTTCATTGCCATACAATCCCCAAAGCCAGATATTGGCGTTGTTGAGGAAGTAATAACGTGTGAGAACACTATACACGCCATCTGTGATTTGTAGCGGGTCACGTGGATCCAGCCTGTCGAACCACATTAACGGGCGAAGCATGGTGGCGGGACCAAAGGCAATTTTTTGTAATCCGGCACGCACTTCGAAATGCGGAGTGCTGTAACGAATCCATCCACGGTAAGGCTTTAGCGAGTATTTTGTGTCGTATTCCGGGTTGAGGTAGGTGTGCGTGATGGAGCCGTTTGCTGATAATCGTGCCGTAAGCTGATGATCTTTGAATATCGTATCAGAGATATTTACCTCCGGAAGATAGCGTGCTCCAACCTGGTATTGCAGCGTGTTAAAAGGTTGCAGTGCGCCCCAGCCGCTTGCCTGTCCGTCGAAGCTGAACTCCTGAGACATGGCGCCGGACCAGGTGAACACAAACATCAATATGACAATAACTCTTTTCATCATTTCTATCTTGCTAATACACCATAATAAAACATCGTAAGCGTTTCGCGGATGATCTCCTTTGGGTCACCGAAGTGTTCAGGGAGGTTCTCTTCCTTAATCATTTCCGTCAGTTTATTTAAGTACCAAAGAATAAAATGAGGTCGTAAATCGTCCCTTATCTCTCCTCTCTTTTGTGATTCCTGCATGTCTTTTAGCACAATCTGCATGGTGTTCGTGGTAGCTTCAGTAAGGAAATTTTGAATCTCCTTGTCGGGATGCACATAAAGCTCTTCGTATAACTCCGGACTCATCTGATCTGATGCAGCCATCTTCAATTCCAGAATTGCTTCTATTTTTTTCTCATAGCTAACACCTGACTCTGTGATAGCAACATATTTTCCCATTGCTTCATCAAACATCACTCTGAGCATGTGGAGGATCAGTTCATTTTTATTTTTGAAATACTTATAGAAAGTGGCTTTGCTGGTATTTGCTGTTTGGCAGATCTCTTCGATGGTAACACGCTTTATGCCATGTTTCCAGAATAGCTTCTGACCTGTTTCGCGGAGTTGTTGTTGTTTTACTGTCTCATTCATCATACCACAAATATAAACAAATTTCTTTAAATTGAACGAAATCTGTCATAAGACTCGGAAATCGTTAAATAGTTACAGTTTTGTTTATTTTTTTATTGACGACCCGACATTTTCCAAAACCTATCGGGTCTGTGTCTGTGTATCACAGGAGTTTTTTCCGTGTTGCTAAGCATTTTTCAATGAAAATGGATACAGGAATATTATGGATTCTATTTTTGAAATATAAGAGGAGAAATAGACATGAATACTAGCAACTTTATATAAATGAAATTTTATACCTTTATTGGAAATTTCAACCATCTACCATGAAAAAAGCAATATCAACAATCTGTTTTTGTATTATCTCAATTATTGGATATTCTCAGGTATGGACTGAGCCGGTGAATATTTCGAATATGGAAGGAGTAGATCAATTACCTAAAATTGTTTCGGATAATGAGTCCAGAATACATTGCGTATGGACGAATATGATTGAATATGGTGTCTTTACAAAAATCTACTACAGTAATTCCGATTCAAATGGTTTGACATGGTCAGAGCCGTTTGATATTTCACAAAATAACAGTGATT
>PKSY01000221.1 GCA_002869405.1 Marinilabiliales bacterium | reverse complement strand
ATGCTGTTTTGCTAATCATGTAATAGAAGTCAATTAACTGTTTTTCATCAGAATACATTCTGTTAATATTTAATATCCATTAATTAATCAATAATATATAAAGTAAAAATTTGTAATTAATAATTTTATCGTTATAACTTTCTTTAATTATTAGTTATTAATTATTATTTATTTGATATTAAACAAAAGGCCCCGAAAAATCTCCGGAGCCTTAAAAAAAATTCATTATTCTGAATTTCTTGCAATCTTATCTCTTGCGTTGCATCCACGCTTTATCAGAAATACTTGTGGAGTTCTGCTTCACAGAAACTCCGCACTTCTCAGCAAAATATCTGTGAAATGCTGTTGATCCCGAAAGCTCAGGATGAAAAGAAGTTGCAAGACAGTTTTCTGTTTCTGCAGCAGTCACAATACCGTTTGTTCTGTGAAGTACCTGTACCTCGTCTTCCACAGCAGTAATCTGCGGTGCGCGGATAAAGGTTAGTTCCAGTGGCTCATCCGAAATTGCAGGAATAACCGCTGTTTCATGAAAGCTGTCGATCTGCGGACCAAACGCATTTCTGTCAACAGTAATATTCATTAGCTGTAGATTGGGTTTTTCTCCCACTACTTCATTGGCGATAAGAATCGCCCCGGCGCAGGTGCCCCAGATTTTCATTCCGTCAGAAAATGCCTCCTTAATAGGGACTTCGAGCTCAAAGATTCGAAGCAATCTTATCATACAAGTACTCTCACCACCAGGGAAAATAATTCCGGCAAGATCTTCCAGCTGCTCTGCCTTTTTTACCGCAACAGGTTCCAGTCCCAATGCCTCAAGGTGGGTGAGGTGCTCAAGCACTCCGCCCTGAAGATCCAGCACACCAATTTTACTTCTCATAAGCTTTCTTACCAGCCGCGACCTGCGAGTTTGTCCTCTTCTTTCATGGTGCTGATGCCAATACCAACCATCGGTTCACCGAGGCCTTTACTGGCTTCCATGATAACCTGAGGATCGTTGAAATGCGCAACAGCTTTTACGATAGCACGGGCACGCTTTGCAGGGTCTCCTGATTTAAAGATTCCGCTACCAACGAATACTCCGTCGCAGCCAAGCTGCATCATCAGTGCTGCATCAGCAGGAGTGGCAATACCACCTGCAGCAAAGTTCACAACCGGAAGGCGCTTGTGCTCACGAATAGCCATCGCCACATCCAGTGGTACTCCGTTTTCTTTGCAGAACGGAACAACCTCTTCAGGGTCCAGGGCGCAAAGCATACGGATATCTTTGTTCATCGTACGCATATGGCGAACTGCTTCTACCACGTCACCGGTTCCAGCTTCACCTTTTGTGCGGATCATCGCTGCACCTTCGGCAATACGTCGCGCTGCCTCACCAACATTTCTGGCACCACAAACAAACGGGACAGAGAATTTCGACTTGTCAATGTGATTATCTTCATCAGCGGGTGTCAGAACCTCACTTTCATCAATATAATCAATCTTTAATGCCTCGAGCACCTGTGCTTCCACGAAATGACCGATACGGGCTTTTGCCATAACAGGAATTGATACTGCTTTCTGAATCTCGGCAATCATCTCCGGATCCGACATCCTGGCAACTCCGCCTTCCACTCTGATGTCTGCCGGAACTCTCTCCAGTGCCATTACTGCCACTGCTCCTGCCTCTTCAGCTATCTTTGCCTGTTCCGGGTTTGTAACATCCATAATTACCCCGCCTTTAAGCATTTGCGCCAATTGCGCATTCAATGTATAACGCTTATTTTCCATTGTTTTGTGATTTTTTTCGCGACAAAAATAATCATTTCTTTATCACTGCCAATACTCATGTCACTTACGTTAAAATTCTGTATGTCAGTATCGCGTAAAATCCGGAAAGTGTTTCTGTCTCAGTTTTATCCTTTTTAGTTTTATTTCTGGCTTTTTTGTCGTGTATTATTCAAAATATTGTAAATTTGGTGGTTGTAAAGCTAAAACCTCATAGAAACTCTTAATAATGAAACGACTCATCTTTTTTATTGCAGCCTTATTTGTTTTACAGAATGCCTGTGCTCAGAATGAAACTGTTTCAGGGCTGATCTCCGGTGTTCAGGTCGGGTGGCTTGGCGGATACTATTATTATGAAACGCGGTTAGCTCCGCAGCTTACAATTAGAGTTGAGCCGGGTCTTGATTTTGCCTTTGCTTACTATAATACTTTTGGAAGTACTCAGGATATAGGATTATTTCTTTTTCCCGAGATCGCTCTCGAACCCAGGCTCTATTATAACATTGCAAAACGATACAGAGAAGGAAAAAGAACCGACGCCAACACTGCAAATTTTATCTCTTTTAAAACCCGCTTCCATCCGGGTTGGGTGCTCTCCAATGTCAGGGATGCATATGGTATTCCTGACGTGGCAATTATGCCCACATGGGGTTTTAGAAGAACCAAATTTGAACGTTTCGATTATGAACTGGGAATTGGTGCAGGATACAGAGTGTTTTTTGATAATATGCCTGATAATCTGATTGTTGGTAATGGATCAAATTTCGTGATAAATATTCATTTCCGGATTGGCATAATGATGGGGAAATACTAAAATGTTTTATGTTTTTGAAAAGAAAATTATGAAAAAATGTCTCATTCTTCTGCTCTTAATGTTTCCGGTTATTGCAGGCTTTGGTCAAAACTCACGTAGCGTGGATAATTGTAATTATGGCTTGCAACTCAGTCCTTTTGGAGTTTATGGGTATAACGAGCGTTTACTGGCCGATCAGGTTGCCTTAAGAATTGAATTGGGTATGGAAGCTAATATAGGCACTGTTATAGGTTCAAATAAACTGCAGGCATATCTTATACATAATCTTTCTCTTGAACCACGATATTATTATAACCTTAAAAACCGTGCAAAGGCACACAAAAATACCTTTGGTAACTCTGCTGAGTTTTTAACTATGCGGATTAGATTACGCCCCGGATATATAATCTCTTCAACTCCCGGTGTTTATGGTGTCCCTGATTTAAGTTTTATTCCTACCTGGGGATTCCGCCGTGTTTTTCAGGAAAAAGTTGTTGTGGAACTTGGAGGTGGT
>PKSY01000272.1 GCA_002869405.1 Marinilabiliales bacterium | reverse complement strand
CGGCATACCGGCAAATAAAAAGAGCATTGACACAGGTCTCAGAATTTCACATTTCTGCTATAGAAGATGGCGCGATCTGGACCAGCATAAAGTGTAACGGAAAAATCGACAAGTGTGCTGATGCAAGAGGTGTTGATATGGAGATCAGGCTTTACAAATATTCAAAGCAGATTGAATTGCTGTATGCTATGACGAAAAACTCAAACACAGACCCGAATTCCATCTATGTTGCGTTTCCATTTACCTCGGAAGATAACGGGCATTTGGTATTTGAGGCGCAGGGTGGCATTGTAAAGCCGGGCGAAAACCAGCTGGAAGGTACAGCATCAGACTGGAATACTATTCAGAATTTTGCGGCGGTAAAGCGTAAAAATTCACAGATTATTTTCAGCAGCAAGGACATTCCTTTGGTGCAGCTTGGAGATATCAACACCGGTCATTTTTACTACAAGCACAAACCCGAAACCTGTCATATCTACTCCTGGGTATTGAATAACTACTGGACCACCAACTTCAAAGCAGATCAGAGTGGCGAGTTGGAGTGGAAGTATCAGTTTACCTCATCAGATGACAATTCCAACTCAGCGGCCACAAGATTCGGAGTAGCTAAAAAGGTACCATTGATTTCTAGAACAAATGCCGGCCGCACCACCGGTGGAAAGCAAATTACAGAAACATTGCTCAACCTGAGCACTGTTGACAACCTGTTGCTTGTGAGTGCGCGTCCTGCCGCAGAAGGCATCATTCTCCACCTGCGCGAAACAGAGGGCGACCATGCCGTCGTTGATATCACAAAGTTGCTGCAGCAGGAGAACATCAAGGCGGTATATGAGGTGAATGCCATTGGTGAAAAGCTGAAGGAGATCACCGGGCCGTTGTTGGTGGAGCACTGGGAAGTGAAGTTTTTGTTGTTGGAGATGTAGGTCGCATGGTGGGCTCGGCTCCGCTCGCCCACCGTCGGCTCCGCTCGCCCACCGTCAGCTCCGCTCGCCCACCGTCGGCTTCGCTTGTAAGCTCGTCACTATGACGATGCATTGCAGTTTAGATGTTATTACTTCATCTCCTCCACCATCTTCCTTAACTCGTCGATCTCTTTTTGCTGCGCCTTAATCGCTTCAATGAGCAAAGGCGTAAGCTTTGCATAATCTACTGACTTGATACCTCCCGGATCGGTAGAAACAATCTCCGGGAGTATCTCTTCCACTTCCTGAGCAATGATACCAACCTGACGGTTTTTATCTTCACCCTCTTTCCAGTAGTAGTAATACCCGGAGATTTGGTTCACCTTGTTTAATGGCTGATCGATTATGGAGAGGTCCTTTTTAAGTGTTCTGTCGGAGAAGGTGGTCCAGGCATTGGCGCGGGCGGAGGATCCGTCGCCGGATGATCCCACTTGTAACCGATAGGCAGGACTTGTTGTTCCAACACCCAGATTACCATTTTTTACCACAACATTTCCATCTTCATAGAAAAAAAGATAATCGTCATCCATATTATAACCTACAGAGCCCCGAAACGCATTCCCTTCCTGAAACTCGATTGCTGAATTCCCTGAATTTGCCGCTGCATCAATATACAGTTTTACATTGCCCGATGCTTTTCTTAACTGCATATCTCCCGCTACATCAAGTTTATAGTAGGGATCATTATTTCCAATGCCTATATTACCGGAAGAGATATCTGAATTCATGCCATCAATTCCATTCCCAAACAACAAATTCCCAATATTCAAAGAATTGCTTTGAGAAGAGGTGGCAGCATCTATTTCATAACCTATTATTATATTCTTACCACCTGAAACAAGACCATCTCCGGCATTAATTCCAATACATATATTATTGCTACCTGTTGTATTATCAAACAAAGCTCTATTTCCTAAAGCAAGATTTCCGGATCCTGTCGTATTATTAAATAAGGTCACAACACCCACCGCCGTGTTATAGAATCCAGTTAAATTATCTTTCATGGATGACGATCCAATGGCAACATTATCAATACCAGATGTATTTGACGATAAACACTCATTTCCAACAGCAATATTTGACGATCCATCCGAATTAGAATATAATGATTTATACCCAATTGCGATACACCCACTTGATTCAGAACTAGTAAAAAGTGCACTTACGCCAACTGCAGTATTTCTGTCACCGGAGACATTATTTCTTAATGACTCATATCCAATTGCCGTATTTAAACTTCCATATGTATTTTCACACAAGGCATTACTTCCAATGGCTAAATTCTTGACTGCATAACTACCATAACTAGGATCATTTCCATTATTATAGAGCGCAGAATCTCCAATAGCAATTATATTACTTTGAATATCCAGTTTATATGCTGCCCTATATCCAATAGCGACGTTATAGTTGCCTGATTCATTATTTTCCAATGAACTATATCCCAGGGCAACATTTCCGTCTCCGGTGTCATTACCAAATAATCCATAAGCTCCCAACGAAACATTGCCTTGACCTGTAGTATTATATCGCAGTGCATATGTTCCAAGGGCAGTATTGCCATATCCTGTGTTTTTATATAATGTTTTGCATCCAACAGCAACATTTGATGAAGAATAATCGCCTTCATACAATGCAAAAGCACCAACTGCAGTGTTGTTATCACCATGGTCAATTTTCTGAAGAGCAGAGTAGCCTAAAGCCGTATTATTATCACCTGCATTATTTTCAAATAATACTTTATATCCAACTCCCGTATTACAAAACCCCTTACTTGGGTTGCTGTTATTGTTCCCATTATTATATAATGCAGAATCACCTATGGCAACTATTCCGAATTTGTATTTACTATTACCCATGCTGCCAACTCCAATTGCTACATTTGAATAGCAGAAACTGTTCGGGCTTAATGCGCCCTCACCAATAGCCACATTATTAGTCCCGGTGGTATTTGATTGAAGTGCACCATCACCAATTCCAATGTTATGCCTCTCCTCACTAAAATCCTGAGCTGCACCGGCATTATCCCCGATAAAAACAGACTTTGCATTGTTATAGGTCTCGATACGCCCGGGCATCATCGTATAATATACGGTACCATCCATCACAAAACTCACCTGATCGGCATCCGGTGTTAATTCTGTTTCCACATAAGTGTCATTATCGGTATCTGAGATACCTGAAATTACACCACTGGCAAGCTTTTCAAATACGCTGCCATTGAAGAAGTAAAATGCATTGGTATCCACATCAAAAACCAGCATACCTCTTTCATCACCATCCAGCACAGACTCAAAGGCATTACGCTGGACGGTGGTCATACGGGGGATTAACAATCCCATGGTGGATGATTTAATATCCATCATGGCATTTACATTGGGTTCGCTGCCATCGGTATTTACGGCCACCTGAGCAACAGAACAAAATCCTGACAATAATAATATCAGACTAAAGGTTAGGTGCGTTAATATTTTCATAAGTACTGGTTATAGAGAGTTAATAATATAAAAATCTTTGCCTGAGGTTTTATGTTTCCCGGAGGAGGAATAAGTACCACTTATGGTTTCACGTGAAGAAAGACACCAGGAGAACAACTCTTCCAATTGCAATTTCTCTCCTTGTGCATTAATTTGAATTGTTTGCTCATCAAGGTAGGTAAGACTACCGGGGATGCTCAATTCGCTTGCTTTTTTCATACAGGAAAAGCCAAATCCGGATTGCCGGACCATCCCCTTTAACAGGATTGTAAACTCCTCTTTCATCTAATTAATCTGTTAGTTGATTTCAATTTCAAAGGAACTCATCAAACCAACAAATTGCAAGAAAAGTGGTAGGACATCAGATAGGACAACCCAAAAAAACAGGCATAAGCAAGGCTCTATGGATGGTTAATCCAACGTTGCCAGGAATTCTGAAAGATTAGTCTCGGCTTCAAGCTGAAGTTTTTTGCGGAGACGCTGGCGGTTTTTATTTACCGATGAGACTGAGATACTCATTAGATTCGCAACCTCTTTTGAGCTGAGGTTGATTCGAAGGTAAGCGCACAGTTGAATATTATTATCCGAAAGATCGGGGAATTTTGCTGTCAGGTTATCAAAGAAGCGCGGATGTATTGATGTGAACTCAACACGAAATTTTTTCCAGTTCTGGTCTTGATCGATATTGTCACGAATTAGCTCAAAAATCTCCTTTGTATGATCATCAGATGGCAGGGACTTCACTTTCTCTTTTAGTTGTGACAAGACATCATTCTTTTGCACCAGCCCAACTGTAGAGTTTACCAGGAGCTGATTTTTATGCGCAATTTCAGTATCATACTTTTCACGCTGGAGTCTGTTGATTTGTTTTTCAGCAAACACCTTATCTTCATAATGTGCTCTTTCCCGTTCCTTTTCGGCTTTCTCATATTCGGCAACCTGCAATTGTTGTTTAAGGCTTCTGCGGTTTAAGGTATTCACGCGTATTAAAAGACCAATAATAATGATCAGACTTAAAACACCAATGGATAAAAGTATTACCCGGATGCGGCGTTTTTCAATTTCGTTTTTTAAAAGTACATTTTCCAATTCAGTTTCACGGGTGTGGTACTTTATTTCAAAGTTGGCAAGTTGCTTATATGATTGTTCATTAAATAATAACTTGTTTAATGAGTCGGCCTGCCTTTGATACATAAACGCCTGCTTATAATCACCATATAACTGAAACAGCTCCGACAAACCATTATACGCATCCATCAGCATTTTATTAGAAGTGATTCTAACTGCTTCCCGGGCTCCTTTTTTATAGTTTTCTGCTGATTTTTCAAATTCACCTAACGATTTATAATACCTGCCCAGATCGATATAAACGATAACTACAGACTCAGAAATCCCGGCCTTTTTAAAAAACTTCAGGGCATCACAACTCAGGTTAATTGCATTTTCATAATCTTTTGATCCGGCAAAAATTCTGGAAAGCTCACTTTTTCGTATAGCGACCTTAAGCTCATTATTCCTTAAACTATCGAGGTATAGTGCCCTGTTGAGCATGCTTAATGCCATATCAGATTTTCCCATATCAAGATATAACATCCCCAGGTTACTTAAACGTATTGCTTCAAGAGCTTTGTCCTCTGTTTGAACAGCATAATCCAGTGAATTTTTAAAATGCTCCAGTGCAGGTGCATGCTTTCCCCATGCCTGATATACTTTCCCAATATTATTCTCTGTCACCGAGGCTTCATAATCATGTCCTTCAGCAATATCATATTCAAGAGTTTCTTCATAATACTTTATCGCTTTCTCGTAAGAACCATTATTGAAATGAACAGTTCCTATATTGCTGATTGTTGTGATATATTCATCATAAGCTCCAATGTCTTCCAATATTTCCAGCGCATTATGATAGTGACTTAATGCCATATCATAAATTCCAATCACATAATAACAATACCCAACATCGTTAATCCTTGAAGCATACTCAAGACTGTTTCGTCCAAATGATTTAAGCGCTGCATCTGCAGATGCCTCATAGCAATTAATTGCTTTCTCAAAATCATTTAAATAATACCAGGCATCAGCAGAAAGTTTATAAGCCGATGTAACTCTTTCATCCGAAGTGTTTTTTAACAGGTCTATTGCCGCAGAGGAGTATAATAGAGAAGAATCAGGATTACCAGAAATTAAATAATCAGAAATAGCTAAAAGTGTATCTATTCTTTGACTTAATGGTAATTGTAAATAGTTTTTATCAATTCCGTCAGCAAAAGCCGTTGCCTTCAGGAACAACAATAAGACAAAAATCACAACAACACTGGTTTGCTTGTTCATATTGAAGCTTTGTATTAACAATTCAAATTAATCGGTATGGAAGAGAATCTCCCTCAGTTGGTTAAACAAAGATATAAAATTCAAGCAACCTTCCACAGTTGCTGGTCATCATAACCCTGTAATCAATACCAAAAGCATAGAATGATGAAGATACTCTTATTAGTGATAATACTGGCCACAATCCTGTTTTCCGGCTGTATATATTATCCTCAACTCGCTGATATCCCTTTAATTGAAGAAAAATCAGACCTCCGTATTGATGCCGGCGTCACAATGCTGCCCTCAATAAATACAACCATCTCTTACGGATTAACAGATAAGATTGCGATTCAGGGTTATGGAAGAGTTAGCTCAGATGAAGGGTATATGTTCCAGGCGGCTGTTGGCCAATACCACAACTTCCGAAACAATACTGTTCTTGAGCTTTATGGGGGCGCAGGTTTAGGCCATGGAGATGCCTATAAAAGCGCTACCGGAGGTCATCTGCACGGCAATTATCAGTTATATTTTGGTCAGATTAACTACGGGCGAATTGCTACAGAAACGTCCAACTTTGAAATAGGTTGTGGATTAAAATCGGGATATATGCATTCCAGTTTACTTGATGAGAACTATTATTCACCGTATTACACCCAAGCACTTCCTACAAGATATTCTGATGACATGATTTTTACTGAGCCTCAGGTATTTTTGCGGCTGGGCGGAAAACATCTTCGTTTCTCACTAAAGGCCGGAGCACTGCTAATGTATAAATTCACCAACACGGCACATCATTTCCCTTACACTAAGTTTAACGTTGGGATTGGCGTTAATTATCGGTTTTAAGAATTATCATTCCAACGTTTTATCATTTATAATCCGGTACAACCGGTAATCCTCATTATCAGTAATAAGCTCAAAACGTGGCAATTCCATATCACTGCCAAAGGAGTGTTTCAATATAAGGATATAACGATACCCCATATCATAAAAATTCTGCATCTCCCGGCGTCCGCGAATCCGTTGATTGTCCATAACCCGGCCTTTACGGTGTGTAAAATACATGGGCGTCGGGATATAGTTACTGTTGATAATTATAAGGTCATCACGTGATATCCATTGATCCAGGTCTGTTTCAATATTGATCAGAAACCTGCTCTCCTCTTTTATGCGGTAATCCCCCCATTGGTTGGCGACTCCTTCAACAGCTACCGCAGCAAGAAGAACAGTGGCAAGAGTTCTGTTTGGGATTTTACTCAATCCAAACCCGGCAATAAAAGCCATCACAGGAGCAAAAGGAATCATATAATAAACGTGATGCAGAAATGTTTCTCCGGCACGAAATGCGACGACCATAAATGCAAGAAATGTGAGGAACAGTAACCAAAGCACTGCCCTTTGCTTTTGCCGTATCGCATACCATATTCCCAAAAGAAATAGTGCAAATCCCACGAACTTAAGTGTCCATTCGTAAAAAAGATTCAGAAAACGGGGAAAATCACCAAACACTTCACTGATTCCTGTAAGGAAATCCTTTCCCATAAAAAAATGCTTTACACCATACGTTTCCATTAGGTATGGCACCCAATAAAAATACAATGCGGAGACAGGCAATAACCCCAATAATCCAACAGCAATAAATGTAGCTTTCTTATGAAAATCTGTTTTTGGTGAAAAGATCCATAGGGCAAAAACAATCATAAGATATGCGGAAGTAATCTTGGTCAGGGCGCCAAGGGCAAAGAAAACCACAAATAATATAAGATTCATCACCCGCTTTTGATTCCCGTCAAGGTAGTTACTACCATAGTATATCGACATAATTATCAGCGACATTGAAAATGTGTCGGGCATTATTTTCCGGCTATAGGAGAGCCAGATACTGACAAGTAATATCAATGCGGAGGAGAAGGCTGTGCGTTCGGAGAAATATTTTCGAATCAACCGATAAAAAAAGAAGATTCCAATACTGGAAATGATCAGATTAATAAGGCGACCGTACCAATGCTGATAGCCAAACACTTCGGCCACAGCGTAGTGCATATAATTCAGCAATGGAAATTCCATGCCGGTGATTCCGGTGGTTTCGCCCCAGATATCAATGCGGGGATATAAAATATTATTATCCACTTCATAAAAGTTCCGTGCCACCATAGCCACGGTCGACTGACGCCAGTTATGGGCAACTTCCAACGGCGGGTTGGTAATTCCCGCCATCCGGATAATGAAAAATATCAATATCCAGAAGCGTATATCATGTAAAAATGAGAACTTCTTAAGCTCAGTCATTGCTCATGGTTTAACTGCAAAGGTAAAGAAATGAAATTTACATACGACTTAACATTTTATTAAGATGAATAGAGTATATTTGAAGTCAAGACCAGAGCTATGAAGAAAGATATAGTCATTTTTTACTCCAACACCGGCAGCAATGAATACCTTGCCGGGAAAATATCAAAGAATCTCAACTGTCCGATGGAAGCTATCCACCCTAAGGTAGATATTCATCCTTTTCTCCTTTTCGGGATTAATTTCGGCATCAGACAATTGAATAGCGATTTAAAAAGCTTTGACAGGGTTATTTTGGTTGGCCCGGTCTGGATGGGAAAATTTGTCGCACCGTTAAAGAGTTTTCTGAAAAAATACAAAAGCGATATTAATGAGCTGGTATTTGTTACCTGCTGTGGAAGTACTTATGAAAACAGTCGTAAGAAATTTGGCCATGAACTGGTATTTGATAAAGTAAAAGCACTTTACGAAGGCCCATTGACCTGCCAGGCTTTCCCGATTACAATGGTAATGCCGGAAGAGAAACGTGAAGACGGTGAGGCCGTAATGAAAACAAGGCTTTCAGATGCCAATTTCACAGGGGAGATTGCGCAACGTTACAAAAAATTCATTGAATCAATTTCCTGATAACAAGACTTCTGAATCCGGCATGTGTTTATATTTCCAGAGATTCACTATCTTTGGGAAAACCTTACCAGTTGTTTGTGTATGATGGCCGGCACACTTAACAAATATATATCCATACTCTTATTTTTGATATTTGTGCATTGTGCATCTGTAACAGCACAAAATAACTTTTCTTTCGCTTTTTTTGCCGACATTCATTTCGACGGCTCTGCATCTCAGTCCCGGAAATTAGCGCATTTTATTGAAAAAGCAGATGCCATGAATTGTGAATTGATTATCACAGGCGGCGACAACATTGTGGTAGAAAATTGCATTAACCAGATTGGTTCTGCATCTCAGTGTTATAAAACGCTGGACTCACTATTTAAAACAGCGACTGCTAAAGTATTCCCGCTAATAGGCAACCATGACAGAAATCTGGAAACAGATACTGCATCTGAATATTACAATACAGGGCTGTTCAGTGAATTTAGCGGCACAAAAGATTATTACAGTTTTAACCATAAAGGCTGGCATTTTATTATGCTGAATAATGTTTGTTTTAAAGAAAATCCGGGAAAATACTCCATTAGTGATGAACAACTTTCCTGGCTACAACAGGATTTGACAAGCATATCACCAATAACACCAATATTCTTGATCGTACATGTACCTCTTGTATCGGTTTTAAAACCTTTTATCAGGAACAAAAACCGGGAGAGACAAATCCGCAAACCATTCAGGGAGATGATGACGCTTTTCGATGGTTATAACCTAAAGATGGTGCTTCAGGGGCATCATCATATATACAAAATAAGTTGCCTGAATGAAATACCATATATTACGGGAGGAGCCATTCATCCGGCACTCTGGAGTTTTCTTTTTAACACAAAACCGGGATTTGTAAACCTCACCGTACAGCAAGAAACAATTACTTATCAATACATTACAGAAAATGATTAACAGGGCATTCACAAAAAATATCATATCCAGCCGGATAATAGCGCTGCTGCTTCTCCTTGTAGCAGTGATTATTCTTGGCGGTTTCTTTTTGCTGATTCAGTATAGCCCTCTTTTCCTTCTGCTTTTCTTTATTGTTATTCCTGTTACTCAATTTTTTATAAGCCCTTTTTTTCGTGTGGTTGGATATTATAACTATCTCTCTCCAATGCTGCTTGCCATTGCACAAGGTAAAAAACGCTATGACATCCATAATGGGACTTCATTCGATTATTTGTTGCACATGCGGAAAATCAACTGCGGTACTCCATGGCAGAACAGGCTTCTGTATTTTTATCTTACCGGTCTTCTGGAAGTTATACGCAGAGTTGAAAACGATGAAATCCCTGAAGAGATTATTATCAGGGGAAGTTCCTATTTTTTCAGTGAGAATACGGCATTACGATTGGGCTTTCGCCTCGAAAAGCCTCCAGTGATGGTCTATTATAAAATTATAACCGACTATATCGACCTCACCTGGATGTACAGCTGTTCAAAAAGAAGACTGGCATTCCCATCTTTAAAAAATGTCAAAGCAGCTGTAACAACAGGCCGCGAATTATGTCTTCATAAAGCGCAATTAATCATTCTTCAAAAAAAACTCAGCAGCTATGGAACCTAAAAAGCAAAAAAAAGGATATTACGTAGGAATGGGCATCGCTATAGGATTACCACTTGGTATTCCTGTTGGGCTCGCACTCGGAAATATCGCATTTGGACCTGCAATTGGTCTTGTGATTGGTGTTGTGATTGGCCTTATCATGGAGAAACGCAGGAATGCTGATGCAGACGAACCCAGTGAAGAGGAGACCCGCCGAAATCAACGAATCGCAATTGTTATTGCCATAATAGGAATTATTTTTACGCTCGCCCTGGCAGGATTCTATCTTCTCAACAGATAAATTGTAGTTGAAAGATTTCGAAAAACCAAATAATTGTAATAACTTTGTAATTACAATAGATACAGTATGAGAATCCCAATAATCAGAATAGGAAACTCGAAAGGTCTTCGTTTAAGCAAAACAATTCTGGAGAAATACCAACTCCAGGATAGTGCTGAGCTGATACTGGAAGAAGATCAGATTATTATCCGACCCGTTAAAGCCTCAAGACATAATTGGGATAAATCATTTTCAAATATGCCGGATAATGATGATACACTGTTAATCGATGATGTTTTTGATGACGAATCTTTTGAAGAATGGAAATAAAACAATATCAAAAGATACTTGTGAATCTGGATCCTACCGTTGGGGCTGAAATACAAAAAACCAGACCATGCGTGGTAATATCACCACCGGAAATGAACCAACATCTCAAAACCATTATTATCGCTCCTGTGACAAGCGCAATAAAAATCTATCCAACACGAGTGAATATAACACACAGAGACACTATTAATCAAATTGTACTGGATCAGATAAGAACAATCAATAAAAAAAGAATCGTGAAAACATTTGATTTGCTGTCGAAGGAAGAGATATCTGAAATAAAGGCTATCATTAAGGAGATGTTGGTAGATTAGACCCTGAAAAAAATGTAGCTTTGCCATGAAATAACAGCAATAATTCTGAAAACACACCTGAGATGTCAGTAAAAGTCCTTGTAATCAGCAAATACACAGATTACCACTCTACCCGACCCGAAGCTTCTATATTTCATGGTCTGGCAAAGTGCGGATTCAAGATTTTCATCATGACCCGAAGGGACTCAAAACACGCTGAAGAGTTTGAAAAATCAGGAATTACTGTAATCGACTATCAGCCGGCAAAAAAATTCGACAGAAAAGAGTCACAATACATCCGGAAATTCATCATAGAAAATGATATTGACATTGTACATCTTTTTAATGGCAAGGCGATTATCAATGGCATCAGGGCTGCACGAGGGCTGAAGGTTAAGGTTGTTTTATATCGTGGTTATGCCGGCAACATTAACTGGTGGGACCCAACAGCATATTTGAAATTTCTGCACCCCCGCGTGGATGCCATATTTTGCAATTCCAAAGGCGTTGAGGATTATCTGCGATCAAAGCTTATATGTGGTAAGCACAAAGCTGTTACCATCAATAAAGGACATGATTTGCATTGGTACGACAATAATCCACCCACAAACCTGCACAAGGAATTTGGGATTCCGGAGGATGCTTTTGTATTGATAAATATTGCCAATAACCGCAGAATGAAAGGCATTCCGTATTTGCTGGAAGCACTTAATTCTCTTCCAGAAGAGGCAAATATCCATTTGCTTCTGGTTGGACGCGATATGGACACACCGGAGAACCTGGCCATTCTCAAAAAGGGCACAAAAGAAGAAAGGGTTCATTTTACAGGTTTCAGAAATGATGTCTTGAATATCGTTGCTGCGAGCGATGTTTTTGTACTGCCATCCATAAAAGGTGAATCAATAACAAAATCCGTTATTGAATCCATGTCGCTGGGCACACCTGCCATTATTTCGGATATCCCCGGAAATGTTGAGCTGGTTGAGGACGGAAAAAGCGGCCTGGTATTTCCTTCCAAAAACAGCAATGCATTATCAGTGGCTATCCTTAAGCTATACAATGACCGTGAACTCTGCAACCGTCTGGGAAACAACGCCAGGAAGCATATCGCAGAGAATCTCAGCAACATACAAACCATTGAAAAGACTGCGCAGTTGTATCAACAGTTATTGAGCATTTAGTAAAAAAACTATTTTCAAAAGGAATAAATATATATTAAATTGTACATTTGAAATCCTAAACTTTCAGGTTTCAAAACAATGGTTTTTAATTCCATCTCATTTATTATATTCTTCTGCCTGTTTTTCTTACTCTTCTGGCTGATTAACAACAGGTTTTCGGTCAAGGCGAGAAATCTATTTACAATTATCAGCAGCTATATTTTTTATGGATGGTGGGACTGGAGATTTCTATCATTAATCTTCATTAGTTCAGCTGCCGATTTTTTTATTGGAATGGCATTAAGCAACTCTTCCAAAAAGAGAACAAGAAAAGCATTATTGTATTCAAGCCTGACCATAAACCTGGGGATTTTATTCTTTTTCAAATACTTCAACTTTTTTACGGACTCACTTCAGCATTTGCTGGAAGTAATAAACATTCCATTTAATCCCCTCACGTTGAATATTATTCTGCCGGTTGGTATTTCATTTTATACATTTCAGACGTTAAGTTATACTATTGATATCTACAAGGGCACAATGAAACCAACAAAAGATATCATCGCATTCTTTGCCTTTGTATCGTTTTTTCCACAGTTGGTTGCCGGGCCTATTGAACGTGCCAATAATCTTCTTGGACAGTTTTTTGAAAAAAAACACTTTTCACATCATCACTCTGTTGAAGGCTTAAGATTAGTTTTATGGGGATTCTTTAAGAAAATTGTTATTGCAGATAACCTTGGGATACTTTCTGATAACATCTTTGGCACGACCGGACAAATAAATGGAATAACGGCGATTGCCGGAGCACTCTTTTTTGGATTTCAGATTTACGCTGATTTCTCCGGATATTCAGATATCGCAATCGGAATTTCAAGAATGATGGGATTCAACCTAAAGACAAACTTCAACACTCCCTACTTTGCATCCTCATTTACGGAATTCTGGCGAAGATGGCATATTTCGTTATCTACCTGGTTCAGAGACTACGTTTATATTCCTTTGGGAGGAAACAGATGCCCCTCCTATAGAGCAAGTGGCAATATTCTTATCACGTTTGTTCTCTCCGGGTTGTGGCATGGGGCAAATTACACATTCCTGATATGGGGTTTCATCCATGGAATAGTGTTAGTTATAGAAAAGAACTTCCCGCGATTAAGAAAGTCCACAGTGTATTCCGCACTTTCAATCTTACTTGTATTTCTGCTCTGGATCCCTTTCAGAGCAAATGATTTCCAACAATTGTCTGACTTCGTCTCTGCTATTATTACTCCAAAGAACTATTCATTTAAACAATTAGCCGGAATGATATCAAATTACTCCTCTTTGCGGTTTTTGGCAGTAGCAATCATCTTGTCGCTATTCTTAGTAATGGAATCACGTCTCAAAACAATGAATTTCTTTGAATTTTTGAATACGAAAAATAAAAGCTACCGACTAATAGCATACTACATAATTTTAATTGCAATAATTCTTTTAGGAAATTTCAGCGTAAAACCCAGTTTCATATATTTTCAGTTTTAATGAAAAAACATATTAAACATATCACCCTGTTTTTATTACCAATCCTGTTGATCATAATAGTTATGCCGGTTAATAACAGAATGAGATATCTGGAACTTAGCCGGGATTGCTCAAACAGAGGTATTTGGATTCATGACAGAATTTTTGAAAACGATAGTAAAATAGACATTGCTTTTCTTGGATCTTCCCACACAATAAATGGCATTAATGATGAACTTATATCAAAAGCTAAAGGAAAATCCTGCGTCAATCTGGGGTATTGCCGTCTGGGGAGAAATTTACACTATGTAATCGCAAAAAATGTTATCCACGAAAAACACCCAAAACTAATAGTTCTGGAGGTAAGAGTTCGTGAGAACAGATATTCACATCCTGTATTTCCTTTTATGGCTAATACAAAAGATGCGCTCATGCCCTGTCCGTTTTTCAATAAAGATATTTTCAGTGACATGTTCACTCATCTTTCCTTCAAAATTGAGGTTTTACAGGATTTATTATTTAAAGAATATCAATTTAAGCCTGTATCAACAGAGTTATTTGGTTATGCCTCGCATCCTGATACGGCTAACTCAAATTCTTTGCAATGGTTTTATAGTGAAAGACACAAATCACGTAAATTGCCATCCAACGCATTAATGCAATTTTACAATAAATACCCATATGCATATTTAAAAAAGATTAAAAAGCTATGCGATAAAAATGATACAGAATTGACATTTCTGTTCATTCCTCCTTACGGCGTTCCGGATACTATCCCTGATGAAATAGACTTCTATATGAAATATGGGAAAACAATAATTCCCCCGCAATATATTTTTAACAATAAAGACTTATGGTACGATGAGAATCACCTAAATGAGGCAGGTGCACAAAAATTCACCGAGTGGCTCTCGCATCAGGATTTGTAAAGGAATCGTGTAACTGAGATTTTCTGTATATTTTCGAGATTTTATCGAAAAAATATAATACCTTTGAACACAAGCCAAAGCTCCCAATAGATCAGGGATAATATAATTAAAATAAAATATACTATTATTATAATAGAGACCCATTAAATCTATAAAACATGTCTAAAATCACCACACTAATTACATTCATTTTTTTATTTGCTATTAATATTTATGCACAGGAACCTATCGTAATTAAAGAAGGGTTTGGCACTACGTATATGCAGGATGGAGAACTTCTTACTCAGCAGGATTTAAAATTTATTCTTTCCGAATCGCATGAAGCCATCTCAGAATACAATAAGTCGATGGTGCACAATGTCATAGGGTCTGTTTTCGCAGGTGCAGGAGGTTTTTGTGTGGGTTATCCAATAGGAACAATGCTTGGCGGAGGTGACCCAAACTGGGGCATGGCCGGCATAGGAGCAGGTCTTATGTGTGTTGCTATACCATTTAGTATTGCAGCCAAAAATAAATTGACAAATGCAGTCAATATCTATAATGATATGTTGAATGAAGAGAATAGCATTAGTATAAATTTTGGACCAACAGAAAACGGGATTGGGTTATGCTTAAGGTTTTGACTTTAACATAAAAACATTATTATTGCATCATGGTCGCATGGTACAAGAAACCTTTTCACTCCATAATCAGTTTTTTTGGAAAAGCTAAAGCAAAAAGGCATTTCACTCATGAACCGGTGTATATTGGCGGTTGCGGACGGTCAGGAACAACCCTTCTCCTGAGCATGCTCTCCGCCCACCCTGAAATTTTTGCCTGCCCAAAAGAACTCGGGTTATTTAATAATGTAAAGTATAAAAAAGACGGCTCTGTGGTTCCTCAGCGCCTCGACAGGCTTTACCTTGCTTTTTTGAAACACCGAATAACAAAAACACAAAACAGGTATTGTGAGAAGAGCCCCAGCAATGTCAAACATATTGAAGACATTGAAAAATTCCATAAAGGCAAATTTAAATTCATCCATATTGTTCGCGACGGTCGTGATGTAATATTATCAAAACATCCTACCGATCCTGATCGCTATTGGGTACCACCGGAGCGCTGGATAAATGATGTCAGCTGTGGATTAAAACACATCGACAACCCTAACGTGCATACTATTCGGTATGAAGACCTTATCCGGGACTATGAGGCAGTGATTTCGGGAATCTGCCATTTCATTGGTATTGAAGTTAATGAACAAATCCTTAACTGGCATCTTCATACCTCTGTAACAAAAAACCGAGCCTATTTCGGAAAAGTAAAGCCGGTTTTCGGGTCATCACTTTCAAAATGGAAAAAACCGGAATATGCTGACAGAGTTAACGAACTGATATCAAAACCGGAAGCTTTAAAACTGCTGAAATATTTTAATTATAAGACCTGATATCCCCATAATAAATCCAATAACTTTGTCAAAATGAAGAAAGTATTACTCCTAACAGCATTTTGTTTTCTGGCAATTACACTCTCGTCCCAAACGATTAATGCAATGTCGTTTAATATTCGTTACGACAATCCGGTAGATGGTATAAACCGTTGGGATCTCCGAAAAGAGCTTGTGGTAATAAATATTGAAGATTACAAACCTGAATTTATCGGTATTCAGGAGGCATTGGAGCATCAGACAAAATACATTGATGATGAACTTTCAGAATATTCATTTATCGGTGTTGGAAGAGACGATGGCAAAACAAAAGGAGAATATTCACCGATATTCTATAAAAATGAACTTTTCAAACTTATAAGCGACAGCACAATATGGCTTTCCGAAACACCGGAGCATGTTAGTGTCGGATGGGATGCATCAATGGAGAGAATATGTACTTTCGGGAGATTTCTGCATATATCTACTAACAAAGAGATAATTGTAATGAACACACATTTTGACCATTTGGGAACAGTGGCAAGGGAAAAAAGTGCGCTTCTGATTCTGAAAACAATACGTGAGTTGGAAATCACAAATCTTCCAATAATACTTTGCGGAGATTTTAATGCAACTCAGGACGAAAAAGCCATAAAGCATCTTACAGAATACTTTTATAGTCAGAATTGCAACCAACCCCTTATTAAAGGAGAGAAAGGAACATTTACAGGGTTTTCACCGGATGCTGCGGCAGAAAATAGAATTGACTATATTTTTTGCAAGAACCTGAATCCGAACAGGTATCTTCATATCACTAACAGGACAAAGGATGGCAGATACATTTCCGATCATCTACCTGTATTTTTAACCGTTCGCTTTTAACAATTTTCATTTCCTGAGGCATTTATAAAGCCCAAAATGAAACATTTTGGAACCTTTTGGCGTTGAAAATTAAAAAATTAGAGGTTTTTTCACGTTTTTTATCCTCCAAATAAAAAAAAACTAGTACGTTTGCATCACATTAATATTATTACAATGAAAACAGGAACAGTAAAATTCTTCAATGAGACCAAAGGTTTTGGTTTTATTATCGACGAAGAGACAAAAACAGAGTATTTCGTACACGTATCAGGCCTTATTGACAAGGTTCAGGAAGGTGACAACGTTGAATTCGAACTCAAAGAAGGTAGAAAAGGATTAAATGCAGTGAACGTAAAAGTAGTTTAAGTATATATCTTTTTTACTGAGGCCTGCCATTTTGAAATGGCAGGCTTTTTTTTTATATTTCCCTCAAACCAATTATTCATTCACTTTATGCACATAGTAGACATAATAATTTTCATCGTATATATCCTTATCGTTTTGGGTATTGGAGTATATTTTCACCGTAAAAACAAAGATTCAAACGACTACTATACCGGAGGAAACAATATGGGGAGTATTCATATTGGTTTATCGGTGGTAGCTACCGATGTTGGCGGAGGATTTAGTATCGGGCTTGGCGGGCTTGGTTTTGCAATGGGCATCAGCGGATCATGGATGCTCTTTACCGGACTGCTGGGCGCATGGATAAGTGCTGTTCTGCTTATCCCAAGAGTTATAAAAACCGCACATGCCAAAAAGATGCTTACATTTCCCCAGCTGCTGCAAAACACCTTCGGAGGTAAAGTTGCACTCGTTGCAGGGCTTATTTCATTTATCGGATATCTTGGTTTTACTGCATCCCAGCTGTTGGCCGGTGCAAAGCTGGCCGTGGGAACTTTCGAAGGGTTAAATCTTAATACTGCCCTGCTCATCATGGGTGTGGTAGCGGTAGTTTACACCTCTTTCGGAGGAATAAAAGCGGTAGTTTATACAGATACTTTTCAATGGATGCTGCTGATGGTTGGTTTGATATTCATCGGAATTCCAATCGCATATAAGGCAGTTGGAGGCTACGACCAGATTGTAGCTGTTCTACCCAAAGAGTTTCTCTCACTGAGTAATGTATCCTGGGTTCAAATCACCAACTGGTTCTTTACTATCCTTCCTATCTGGTTCATAGGCATGACTCTTTATCAACGTATTTTTGCCTGCCGTGATGAGAAAACTGCCAAAAGGGCCTGGTATCTGGCAGGCTTGTTTGAGTATCCGGTGATGGCCTTTATGGGTGTTTTGTTGGGTATGATGGCGCGTGTAGCCGCACACCAGGGAATGTTTACTTCAGCCGGTTTTGATTCCGCATTAGGGATGGACGCCGAGCTGGGAATGCCTCTTTTATTAAGATTTGTGCTTCCTGTAGGTTTGATGGGCGTAATGCTATCGGCCTATTTCTCAGCAATTATGTCAACAGCAGACAGCTGTTTGTTAGCTGCATCAGGAAATTTCATGACGGATATTCTGAAGGCTGATCCTAATAAAAAAAGTAGCATAAAGATTTCACAGGCGCTTACCCTGGGTATCGGAATTATTGCCATACTCATTGCTACATCCATGACCAGCGTACTTGATCTTATGCTCTATTCGTATGCTTTTATGGTTGCCGGTATGCTTGTTCCGGTGTTGGTTATGCTTTTTGCAAAAAAGAAGAGCGCCGTTGGTGCACTATGGTCGATGATAATTGGAGGCGGGTCAACACTTCTGCTTACAATAGTTGATTTTGACATCCCTTTTGGTTTAGATCCGATTCTTCCGGGGATAATCTTATCTGGTGTCACCTATTTTCTTTTGAGGAAACGCTAATGCATTTTAAAAGCGCCTTTGCATTTCGACCAACAAAGCACTGAGCTAAATACCATCAAATCCAACTTGTGGTGAGAGAACTTTCATTTCATGCTTAGCACGTAATTGTTTTTAGTATATTTGGCGTCAGGAAAATACAAACTAACAACAATCCTTCAAATGACAACAACTATTATTATCATCGCAGCAGTTGTGCTATTGATTCTCATGATCGTTGGCATGTACAACGGCCTTATCAGAAGAAAAAACGAAGTTGAAAATGCTTTTGGTGGTATGGACGCACAGCTCAAAAAGCGCTACGACCTCATCCCCAACATGGTATCAACAGTAAAACAGTATGCCAGCCATGAAAAAGAGTTACTTGAAAACGTTACTGCCCTTAGAGCAAAAGCCACATCAGGAAACCTCTCCAACGATGAGAAGGTTGCTCTCGACAACCAGATATCAGGTGCACTGAAGTCTATCATGGTATCAGTAGAGAGTTACCCTGACCTGAAGAGCAATGAAAACTTCATGAACCTTCAGCGTACGCTCAACGAGGTGGAATCTCAGATCTCTGCAGCCAGAAGAGCCTACAACGCAGCCGTTACCGATT
>PKSY01000137.1 GCA_002869405.1 Marinilabiliales bacterium | reverse complement strand
GGAGAATTTGGAAATGGCTATTTTGGTTTTAAAATTGAAAACCCGGGAGAGACATTCTATGGATGGATAAAAGTCAATGCATATTTTGTCTCTGTTACCATAGAAGAAATGGCCATCTCCGGGGAAACGGTGATGATTCAGGAGCATCCTGCCATATCAGAATCATCGGGAATATTCCCCAACCCCTGCACTGATGTAATTACCATATTTTCTGACATTCCAATACAAAAAAACAGCAATTATGAAATCGTAAACCGCTACGGGCAGGTTGTAAAAATAGGAACCCTTGCTGCCGGCGATCTTAAAATTAATACGGCAAAATTGAATTCGGGTTTGTATATTTTGAGGGTGCTTTCCGAGACAAAAAATAATTTGCAGTTTAAATTCATAAAACAATAACCAGCCCTTTCCCCACAAAGGGTATATTGTACAACGAATACAAAAACCGGAATGCAGGGGATTACTTTCTTTGTTTTCATTATGAATCTATGGCTATAATAGCATGTTTTTTCCTAATCCGTATTGTTAGATAATTTCTATATTAAAAAAATGTGGGATTTTAAAGTAAGCATGTCAAAAATAGAGTTGGGTTGACCTTCAGGTCACCCTTCTCTTAATATTTTACCGGACAACGGTAATTATTTATTAAGTGTTGAATATTGGATATTCGCGGAAATAGCCAATAATCAATATCCAACACGAAACATCCAAAAAAACGCAGCTATTGAATATTACTCATTAAGTGTTGAATATTGGATATTCACGGAAACAGCCAATAATCAATATCCAGCACGAAACACCCAAAAATCGCAGCAAGTTCCCGCCATTAAATATTACTCATTGAGTGTTGAATATTGGATATTCACGGAATTTGGACATTCATCGAAAGTATTTCATAATGATTTTACGCAACCGGCCTTTGTCAATTGGCTTTGAAATATAGTCATTACATCCTGCAGCCAAAGCATTTTCCCTTTCTCCACTCAAAGCATACGCTGTTTGTGCAATGATAATAACATCCTTATCAAACTTTCTAATCTCTTTTGTGGCTTCATAGCCTGTCAATACAGGAAGCTTAACATCCATCAAAATCAAATCAACATCATTATTCCTGACAAACTCAACAGCATCCAGACCGTTTTTTACGCGCTCAATATTATTGGAAAATGTGCCTACAAGAATTGACATATGCTCAAAACTTATATCATCATCTTCAACAATTAATATTCTGGTGGAATCAATATGCGAAATACTCTCTGCTTCAAGGGTTTCATTCACGCGTATTGCTTTATCATGATTTTCAATCCAGGGTAATGAAACAGTAAAGACTGATCCTTTTCCGAGCTTTGATTCGACAGAAATAGTACCCCCCAGCATCTCGGTATAGGCCTGAGAAATTGATAGGCCAAGACCCGAGCCTTCTCTTGCATGAACATCACTGATATCTGCCTGCTCAAAACGATTAAAGATAGACCTTATCCGATCTTTGGATATTCCTATTCCTGTATCTGAAACCCTTACAACCAATTGTGATTCCTGCTTATCACAAAGAATCGTAATATTTCCTTTATCAGTATATTTAATGGCGTTTTTTATGAGATTGGAGATTATTGAATTTACCTTATTCCTGTCCGTATGGATTAGCATATTCCCTGAAGGAAGATTATCAGTTAAATTCATATTTAACCCCTTAATAGAAGCCTCTTCTTTAAAGAATTCATATAAAGAGCTGATTTCCTCTTTTATGTTAACCTTACTATTGCTAACCTCCATCTGACCAGCGTCAATCTTTGAGATATCAATAATATCATTCACGGTATCAAGCATACGCTCACCGCTTTTTCGTATTATTTCGATATATTTTTCCTGCTCATCGCCAGTTAAACCGGGTTCTTTAAGCAACTCGGTAAATCCCAGAATACCATTCATGGGAGTACGTATCTCATGACTCATATTAGAGAGGAAAGCGCTTTTAAGCCGATCGCTCTCTTCAGCTTTTTCTTTGGCATCCTTTAATTCTTTCTGAACATTATATAGGTCTGTCAAATTATTAAGGTTTGCCCATACACCAACTACTTTGTCCTCTACAACCACAGGAACAAGGTAATACTTCATAAAAATTGTCTTTCCCCAAATGCTTTTATAAAGGACGTCTTCGGATATTCGCTGTTTGCCTTCAATGCATTTTTTTAAGTTTTGGGAGAACCCGATATCAACAAGAGGCTGGAAAGATAGCAGGTTGAATTTTTTAGTGACATCTTCTGACGGGGAACCAAGGATATCCAAAATCACAGGATTTATCTCCAGAATATCTCCCTGAGCATCGCAATAGAGAATACCAATTTGAGTATTTTCGAACATGCTTCGAACTTTATACTCACTCTCTTCGGCTTTCTTTCTGGCATCAATTAACTCCAACTCCGCCTTCTTCTGCTTTGTAATATCTCTGAATTCAACAACTCTTACCTCTTTCCCCTGATAAGGTATTTGTCTTGCCTCCAGACGTAATGGATATTTCTCACCATTTTTTCGAATTCCTACCGCTTCATAAGGCTTTTCATATTGGGAGTTAATTTTTTCCTTTACCATTTCTCGATACTCTTCCGCAATAAGTAATAAACAATCCATACCTATAAGCTCCTTAAGTTCAAAGCCGGTAATATCAGAAAGGCCTTTGTTACATTCCAGGATTATACCTTTATCATGAATTGTTATTCCCCCAAATGAGGCATTATGCAAGGCCTTAAATCGGGCTTCACTTTGAATTAAGGCCTCTTCTGCCTCTTTTCTCTTCGAAATATCGATACCAATATTAATTATAAAATCATCAGATATTTTAAAGTTGGCCCAGAGGGAAGCTAATTCTTTTCCACTTTTTGTTATTGGAGTCCACTCTCTGAATTTTTTATCAGGTTTTTCATGAATAGTCTTTAATACTTCATTCCTAATAGCATCATCCGGATAGAAAATAGATATTGGGTTCTCGGCCTGATTGATCTCCTCCAATGTATATTCAAGTTTATTCTCGCACTCTCTATTCCAAAGAACACACTTACCATTTTTATCAAAGGCATCAATCATAATAG
>PKSY01000274.1 GCA_002869405.1 Marinilabiliales bacterium | reverse complement strand
TTTTTCTGTGAATGGACTGGTTTGAATCCTGCTGTGTAAAAGAAAGTAAGATGGTTTTATATCACCGTTTACTGATGCGGCAGCTTCTGCATTCCGGGTGATAAATGATCCGGAAATATTCCCGCTAAAATATTTCCAGGCTCCGGTTACGCCTGCATTAACAATGTGCTTGGGATGGTTAGCAATATATTTGGAGGGCTCATTATCATCTGTTGTTGTATGTAACCGGGTGTAATTGATCCTGATATTTACCTTGTAATTTTTTTTATTGATGATTTGTCGCCGGGTATGTGCCTCAATACCTGTTGTTGTTGCATTGGCAACATTCCTTGTATAATAGTAATGTTCGCCTGCAATAAGGTTTTCTGCATTACTGATGTGATCACTCAGCGTATATGTATAATCAATAAGGTCGGCAGATGCTCTGTGAAACAATGTGACTCCTGAGGTTGACTTCGCTGATTCATAATCTGTTCCCAGTTCGAATGACCAGGCCTTTTCCGCTATAAGGTCGGGATTTCCGATGTTTCTTCCCGGGGAGAGCGATGGAATGGCAAATGATACATAGCGTTCTGTGAAATCAGCTCCCCGGACTGCTTTTCCTGCCGAACCACGCAGGATAAAATTCCCGGTATGCCAGTTTATTGAAAGGTGAGGCAGATACTCAACACCAAAATTTTCATCATAATCAACCCTTGAACTCAGCGTTGCGTTTATTTTTTTAAAAAACCGCTTTGATACAATACCATAGATTCCTGTATAACGATCGGAGTGGTCTCCGCGGTCTGTGCTTTGAATTGTTCGAATTCCTGCCTGCGCTCCAAAAGCTACTTTTAGCGTCCCGTTTACAGAAATGGTATGGTTCGCATCTACTCCGGCAACCATGGTATGATGTACATTTGCATCAAAAAGTGGATTGAACAGAAATGTGTCACCGCCTTGAGTCAGACTGCCATTTATTTCAGTTTTATGATTTCTTTTTATTCGAAAAAGGCTGAACTGCGACCAGTAACTGAAGATGTCTTCCACTGATTCATCGTAGGCACTGGAGGTATAAAAATATTTCGCAGCATAGTTGCGACGGTCATATCCTCCACGCCCATAAAGCCTCCAGTTACTGTTGATTTCCCATGACATAGCTGCTGAATACTGATGCATTCCAAAGAAATTCCTGTATGTTGAATCTGCTGTTATAATAGTCTCTGCATTTGGATTTTCATACTCCTGTCCATCGGCAATGGTTGTTTTTCCTCCAAGCGATATAGTCAGTTTTTTTCCACGAAAAACAATACTAGCATCAGCCAGCCGAAGCCCGTATTCACCACCACCAATAGCACCTGATGATGAAATTCCCTGTTCATGACTATTAAGAAATGTTTTGGTTTTAATATGTATTATACCACCCACGGCATCGGGACCAAAGGAAGTCCCTGCAGCACCACGAACAACTTCAATCTGTGCTATTTCGCTAAGTGATACAGGAATGTTGCAGTTGTAATGTGCAGTTAGCGGGTTGTTGATTCTCATGTTGTCAAGCATGATAACCACCTGACTGAAAGTGCTTCCGCGCAAACCGATGTCACTTTGTACACCAAAACTATTCCGGGAGTTAATATTTACACCTGCTACCATCCGTAAAAGTTCATCCACCGACTCAACAGGAAGTTGCGCTATCTCTTTTGCCTGTAAAACAGTAACACTTCGCCCGCTTTCCTGTGCGGTTGATTCAATGCGTGAGGCTGTTACTGTTACCGCTTGAAGATTTTTTATGGTATCGGGGTCATTGCCCGGTAGATACGCACTGCCGTGCGGCTCTACCATCAATGCATTACTGTATACCCCAATGGGATACGACAGGGATGTTAAAAAGAGTATAAAAATGAGTGCGAGTTTTTTCATTTCCTTGTTATAAAACCGGCGGCAAAGATATTGGGAAGAGTGATATTCTGAGAAAAAATAATGATTGGAATTTTGTTAAGAGTATTTATATTCGGAAACAAAAAAAAGAGCACCGAACCACCGGTGCTCTATAATTGTAAGAAAAGAAACAGGTCTCATTTAAGTATCACCGGCAGGGTGATATTTACATTTAAAGCTTTGATATCAATGAAATAGAGCCCTGTGTCAAATTCGCTTAAAGTTATAATATTTTTTTTGTTCCCCATGGATTTAATGTCAGATTTTACCTCTTTGCCTTTGAAATCAAGGATTTTTATCGTTGCATCAACGATTGGATCAGTGGTTGAAAGACTCAGAATGCTCTGGTTTTCGCAGCTTGAAATCTGTAAATCTACTTTTTGTGGATGCTGTTTGTCATTATGATCGGCAGTTGCACTATTCATTGCAAAAACCGTTGTTGAGAATAAAACTATGGCAAGCGTAAGAAGTGCTGAACGGAAGGTGGAAGTATTTCTCATAGCTGTAGTGTTTTAAAATTCAGGATAAAGATAACATGGCAATATGCGCTTCGCCACTTTTTTCGCCTTAAGGATATCATATGTCGCTTATCTTCATGAATGTGGAGATGAATGCCGTTTGTCGATGAAAATACGCCATACATCGACAGGCATAAGGTGATTTTCCTCACTGTTTTGATAATGTAACAGTTTGAATTACTTTTGAGTAAAATAAAATTGTATGGCTAAAGGTAACAATCCGGATCGCCTGCTTGCTATTTACAACAAACATACGATCCTGGTACATATTCTCTTCTGGCTGGTTTACCTTTTGGTAATAACTGTTTTGTCAGCAACCTTTTATGATAGGGCAACCTTTACAGAGATATTTTTGCAACTGAGTGTTTCGCTGTGGATTGATGTTGCGGCAACCTACTTTACAGCCTATTATTTACTTCCAAAATTTCTTTTAAAGAAGAAGTATTTGCTCTTTAGTGGTCTGATGCTTCTCTCGGTAGTTGGATTTGTGCTGATTCAGCGCGCCGTACAAATTTATATTTCCTGGCCCCTCTTTTACCCTGAATCGACAATGGAAAGGGAATTCTTTGATTTTAACCCGGCCTATAGTGTGGTTAATATCTATGCTGTTGTATTTATTGTGACATCAGCACGACTCTTCAAATATTGGTTC
>PKSY01000124.1 GCA_002869405.1 Marinilabiliales bacterium | reverse complement strand
TTGCTTTTGCTGTGTTCTCATCTTTCTTCGGGCAACCTTTGTCAGTTCCGGGTTCTAGCGGACAACGGTCGTCCCAGTTCCTGAATCCGTCACCGTCATCATCAATTAGTCCGGCCAGATATTCGTAGTACCCGGGAGGAGGAGGTGACTCTGTCCACTCTTTTTTGTACTTGCCTTTTTTATAAACTGCATCGGTTATTATTTCTCCTGCAACATTGTATATCGTCATTCTGCCATGCAGCTGATTGTCTTTCCATTCTGCATCTGTAATGGTTCCGTCTGGCTCATACAATACTCCCGGTCCATTGCGTTTGCCATCTTTCCAGTCACCTGAATATGCCTCTCCGGTCATATAAACACGGGTCCCGGTGCCATTGTCACAATTTCCGTTTAAACAATCTATCATTATTTCCTGGCCAAAAAGACTGAAACTGCCCATTACCAGTAAAAGGATAATTATCGTTCTCATTATTAAAGCGTTTGAGTCAGGTGTTGTATCTTTCTACAAATATATTGGTTTTTCTTTAGTAATATTTGTTTTGGCTGCAAGTGTTGTGTGGAGACAACATTATTTGACCTGTTTTGTTGGTTGAATAAAACGTTTGTATTATTTGTTTTGGATGTTTGGTTTATTATATTAATCAGTTTTAAAAATACAGGTCTGACATATCAGACATCAGTTCCATCTTTCTTCTCATAAAATAAAAGGTGTTCAACCGACATCAAAATGAAGTTTTTTGTTTCCACAATTTTTTTAATTTTATCTCTTGATTCAAGAAGCATAATATGAAAGTTTACAAGTTCAGAGTACTCACAGACGAGCAGGAAGATTTTATCAGAGATTTGGAATTGACTGAAGATCACTCATTTTATGATTTTCATCTGGCGATTCTCCAGACAACCAGTTTGGCAGGTAGTGAATTGTCGTCATTTTTTATGTGCGATAAAAACTGGGAGAAACAGGCCGAAATCATGCTTATAGATATGGATGGCCCTGAGGGTGGATCGCAAAAAAACGGTATAATGTCGCAATATGTGATGAGTGAATCTTATATCGGGGATTTTATCACTCAGCCAAAGCAGCGATTCCTGTACGAATATGATTTTCTTAATCTTAAAACTTTTTTTATTGAGCTTGTGCAGGAAAAATATGCAGAAGAGGGAGTGCGATACCCGCATTGCTCACTCCGAAAAGGGCTGCTGAAGAATAGTCAGGATAATTCGCTTGATACTGACCTGGGAGAGGATTTTGATGAATCAGCACTGTTAAAGGATTTTAATAATCTGCTTCATCACACTCTTGAGAATGATGAGGACGATATTTAGATTTTAATATGCCCAGACTGATTGTACTCACCGGCCCAACAGCAGTTGGAAAGACTGAACTATCGATCTCTCTGGCTCAAAAGCATAATACTCATATCATCTCCTGCGATTCACGGCAGTTTTACCGTGAAATGAAAATCGGTACAGCCGCCCCGACTCAGAAAGAGCTGCAAGCAGTACCTCACCACTTTATCGGACACCTCTCCATTCACGACTATTATAATGTAAGCATGTTTGAGCAGGATGTGCTTAAACTGCTTCCCGAACTTTTTAAAAATGCTGATACAGTCATTATGACCGGTGGCTCAGGAATGTACATCGATGCTGTTGCATATGGTATCGACGAGCTTCCTGATGCAGATGAGACAATTCGCCAACAGGTAAAGGCTGAACTTGCAAAAAACGGCCTTGAAGGTCTTCAGATCTGGCTGCAACGCCTTGATCCGGAACATTACGAAACCATTGATAGATTCAACCCCAACCGCATGCGCCGGGCCATTGAGGTGTGCCTGCAGACCGGAAAGCCTTTCTCAGAACTACGGAAGAACCAAAGCAAAAAACGTGACTTCGAAATCGAAAAGATTTGTCTTGTTCGTCCGCGTGAGGAGCTCTACCGCCGCATCAACCTTCGAGTGGATAAGATGATGGAACAGGGTCTTGAAAAGGAGGCCCGGTCGCTGTATGAATTCCGCCATCTTAATGCCCTGAATACCGTGGGTTATAAGGAGCTTTTCAGTTATTTTGATGGTGAGATATCTTTGGAGCAGGCCGTTACGGATATCAAAACCCACAGCCGTCGCTACGCCAAGCGCCAGCTTACCTGGTTTAAGCGGGATGAGTCGTATCGGTGGGTTGATGTATGTGATGATTCTTCCCCCCTAAATCCCCCCAAGTGGGGACTTTAGCTTCGATTTAAGTTATAATAATAGTTTCTCCGTGCCCTCAATTCCACCCACCGGGGGGTCAGGGGGGCTCCTCCGTGCCCTTACTGTACCGCAATCTTTTCCGTTACCATCTGTCCGTTCCACTCCATAGTACACAGGTAGAATCCCTTTGCGAGGTTGGTTGGCGTCCATTCCAGATTTGAGGTGCCTGATGCCAGTGACCCTGAGAATACCTCTGCAACACGTCGTCCTGTCATATCCGTAATGTAAACCTCTGCATAAGCAGCATCGGTGACTGTTACCGGAATTGTCATGGCTGAACCGTTAGCCACCGGATTCGGGTAGGGTGTCATATTTGCGGTTGCTCTTACATGCGATTCCATGCCAACATACAAGTCGTTAAGAGCAAGTCGATAGATTGAAGTACCATATCCACCCATGTATAGCTGACGGGTATTCTCCTGAAGTCGCAGATCTACCACCGGCGGCTTCGGAATACCGTTGTTGATGCCTTCCCAGCTCTCACCGTAGTTCCTGGTGTGGTAAACTCCGGCATCAATGCCGATGAAGAGCGATCCCTCATGGTCAGGGTCGGCAAGAATAGAGTTTGCCGGCAGTTCAGGTAAATTGCTGCTGATATCTATCCATGTATCGCCTAAATCTTCCGACATATATACATGCGAGAGGTAATCGCTCCAGCGTAATCCCGACATTGTGACATAGATTTTGTTTTCATCAAACGGGTCACCGATAACTTTGGTAACCCAACGGCCGGGGAGTCCCCCGGTTTTATCATCCCAGCTCATTCCTCCGTTGGTGGAAACCTGAACTTTACCGTCTGCAGTACCTGCAATTACCACGGAAGTGTTTGCCGGATGTAC
>PKSY01000021.1 GCA_002869405.1 Marinilabiliales bacterium | reverse complement strand
TCATAGGTGTAAAAGTACGGAATTCCCTGCGTTTTTGTGAAGATATCGGCAGAATGCGTTTTTTCTGCGACGAGCTGCAGGAAAACCAAATGACGCATTCCGTCGCAGCCAATATGCAATCCGTCGATATAAAAATTATGGTGTTGACTGAGCCATTACTTTTGAATCATTAATCATTAAAACCGAAACGCTATGTTACAACAAATTTTCAGTAAGCTCAATGACGGAGGTCCAGTCATTACTTACACGATTCTGATTCTTTTAGTGGTCATCATCGTCCTTTTTGTCCGGAGTTTAAAAGACCGTGAGAGCACCAAAAAGAATGTATCTCTAATTAGTTCCATCAGCTGGTTTGCTGTGGCGTGGGGTTTTCTGGGCCGTACCTTCGGATTGATAGTTTCGTTTGATCGCGTGGCACAGGCAGGAGAAGTCACACCCTATTTACTTGCCGAAGGTTTGAAGATGGCGATTCTCGGGCCGTTACTTGGAATCATTGTATTTCTGATTGCGCGGGCGGGGATTATCTATCTTCAGTGGACGGATAAGACGGAGGAATAGATATTGTTATTACGCAGAGTTTCGCAGTGTGCACGCAGGGTTTCGCGGAGTTCCTATAATTATCGGAATGATTTCTGCGAAGCAGAAAAACCACTGCGGAACACTGCGCTAACACTGTGAAACACTGCGTTCCCAAAAAATTAATGAATCACCATCATCTTTCTTGTTTCCAAAACCACACCATCGGCCACAAGCGAGCAGTAATATAGTCCGGGTTTCATAGCAGAAGTATTTAGGGTCACTTTGTGGGTGCCTTTACTTTGGGTTCCTTCGTGTAACGCTTGAGTCTGAGTACCATCTGTAGCATAGATCTTTATCTGAACATAACCTTTTCTTTTCAATGCATATTCAAAAGTTGTAATTTCTTTAGCAGGATTAGGATGAATTTTGAAGTCACACTCCTTTTCGGAATAATAGTTATTCATTCCTGTTGCACTCTCTTTTTTAACCGGTAACAGAGAAAGCAGATCATATTTATACTTGTTGAATTGCTTTGCTGACTTGGGTTTGTATTGAGGCATTTTCCCTGTGTAAAAGGCTTTGTTGGTAGTATCCATTATCTGATACAGAAATCCAAGATCGATGATGGCATAGATACTATCCTGTGTATCTGCCGGATTTTGAATAACATCCTCGAAATAGGCTATTGCTGCTGAATAGTTCTGTAAAATTATATCACATTCATTGGCGAGTTTTGAGGCTAACGCAGTCAGGATCGCATCTGATTGAATAGTAGTATTGGTCTGATAATAGGTCTTTAATGCTGCGTAATCATTATTAGCGTACTCTTCAAGAGTCAATAACTCCCGCATCGCTGACTGTGCGTACTTTGTTCCCGGGTACTGATCTACGATGAACATAAAACCAGTTTTAGACTGAGCATAATCTCCTGTAGCAAACTGATCAAGGCTATTCGAATACTGTATTTCAACAACACTGGAATCCTGTGGCGAAGCAGGTGGACAATACATTGGTAAATGATCTATCAGGCTATCGGGATAAAGGTCAGCAGAGGGGTTGAATCCATCTCCCCAACAATTGTATTCTGCATTTTTTATCCAAATTGAGTCTTCTTCACTTGTATCAAAATAGAGCAATGGGTCACCAACGCTGTTTCCACCATTATCATAATCACTAATTACGTTATAGTGGAAATACCAGGGGAAGCTGTTCTTCGAAACGTAAATCTCATAACTATCAGCATTATAAATACGATTCATCTGTTCTATATCAGAGGTATTGGGATTGCCGTAAACCGAAGTTGTAGAATTATTATCCAGGCGTAATCCCTTTCCACAGCCACTAATTAGATTTTCAGAAATATAGCTTGTAGATTTAAAAACACTTAATCCTTCATCAGTACAATTCTTTATCTCATTTTTAGAGACATTCTGTCTGCCGGTAATTCCTCTGCCCGAGTTTTCTATCTCAACCCCCTGTTTATAGGTATCAATCTCATTTTCTTCAATATAGTAGGTATTGAATAAGGTAAGCTTGATCGCAATATCATCTTCTCCATTGGCGAAATAATTGTATTTGATCAATGCTGCAGTATCATTTCCGTCTGAAGAGCACCATACATAACTGTTATCAAATGTTGAATTGGTAATGGTGGCTCCTTTTGTTGTAGTGGTTAGTTTACAATTTTGAAATTCGCAGTTTTTTATCGTGAATCCTATCGCTGTATTATTGATTTCAATCTCAAGGGTAGCGTCTTTGTCGGCGATGAATTTAATATTTTCTCCAAAGTCCACATCGCCGTCTATAATTATTTTGCAATCGCCTTTTTTCGCATGAAATACAGCGTTATTCTTGATAATGAGACTTGATCCATCCTCAATCTTTATTGTACTTTCATACATATCGATGGAAATATCGCTAACTGTAAGCGTAGCGTTATTGGATACCGTTGGTTCAAATCTTGAGACCATATCGGAATAGAGGAAAAGATCTGAGGTGATAGGTGCCTCATGCGGAATAAGATCGTATTTGATTTATAAAACAGTATTACCTGCACCATTACCGGCATTTACATAACAATCTACAATAGGTACATTCTCTTCTTCACAGAATATTTCAAAGGTCTCCCCCCAACGATAATCTATTAGTGATAATGATTGTATCTCGCCATCATAAAGATCATTCTGATCAAAATCATGAATCTTAAAAAATACCCGACCAAAATCAACATCATCATATAATTTCCCAAAATTCAATGCTAACTCAATAGGATCTGTATTAATACCCTGCATAGGATTTCCAATACCCCCTGTCTTATGATATACATCCAGTATTTCATAATCCATAATACCTAAGTCTGTAATAGCATCACTTGTTGTACCAATAGCAAGGCTAATACTACCCCTGCTTTCATAAGAAAATTCAACTTTAAGTTCATAATCAGGCAACTCTGCAACCTCTGCATGGCATACATATGCATAATTGTTTTGCATTTGATTTGTAGGTAATAATTTATATGGGAGCCAAGCAAACCCGTAATCTGTTCATCTCGTATGTAAGGCAGTATGATATTTC
>PKSY01000080.1 GCA_002869405.1 Marinilabiliales bacterium | reverse complement strand
ATCAATGATAAGTTTAGTGGTTTCTTTATAAAGAGGCAGAAGAAAAGGAGGTCTCCATTTTTCGTGAACTACTTTCCATGATTTAATCATTGAAACAGAGTCTGCATGGAACTCTTTTATTTCTCCATTTTGATTGATTTGATAGGTTTTATTTCCTCTTGTTGTGAATGAGATATTATTTGTTGAATCAACGAAGAAGCTACTTTTTTCTATGATTTTATCTCCTTCAACATAGCTTTGGAAAAGGATGCTATGAGGGTATTTTTTGATTTGGCCATCTTCAAAATAACAGAGTTTATCGGAGTACGAAGTAAACCAGATTTTTCCCGAAGGATCTTCAAATATTTCAAAAACATTGTTTGACAACAATCCATCAGCATCTCCGTACACCCTGAACTCATCACCGTTATACCTTGCAACACCGTTATCCGTTCCGAACCAGATATATCCCTTACTATCCTGAAATACATGGTATACCTCATTGCTGGGCAGGCCATCTGCAACTGTAAAATGCCGCAACGGATAATCCTTCGCCGTGGCTGTTACCGACAAAAGGATAATGAAAAAAACCTGTAATCCCTTGTTTATCGCTTTTCTCACTGAGTTATCTGGTCTTGATTATTGTGATACAACCTCTCTTCTTCTCCTGATTATTGAACTGAACCTGATATAACCCCGGCTCACAAGCTCCCAATGTAATAATTTCTTCTGAATTGGCTTTGCTGACACCTTGAAAAACAATACTGCCACTTATGCTGATGATGCAATAGTTAATGTCAGACTTGTTTGTGTTGATAATGGAAAATTTCTCCTGAAAAGGGTTTGGAGAAATAGTAATCCCCTCCGGTTTTTTTTCCGAAATATCGGTAGAAACCGTGTCCGATATAACAACAGGAATAGAGATAAAGTCCGTCTTCGCCGGAGAGCAGGTGCCATTTGTCGCTGTTAGCGAAACTGTAAATGTTCCTTCACTGCTATAAACGTGTTCCGGGTTCATCGCGGTGGAATAGTTGGAACTTCCGCTTTCAGGATCTCCAAAATCCCAGTCCCATTCAGTTGCATTACTGCTTAGGTTATTAAAAGTTACCAGCGCCTCACCAGTCTCTGGGTTAAGGGCAGGAAACAGGGGTGAGGTAAAAAACAGCGCCGAAGGCTGTAGGCAACGCACAGTATCAAGATACACGGCATTTGTATATACTTCCAGCCCTCCAAATATTTTATAGCCGGATACTTCCATCACAGCGATCTCCTCATTAATATCATACCATTGATATCTGACTTCACTATTGAACGGGTTTTCCAGAACAGTTCCGTTTACAACCAGCGTATCACTTACAACCGTTTCTTTTTTTACCCGTAATACTGAACTGTATGTTTTCCAGGGTAGCTCCAGCGTACCATATCCATCAACTGTGGTAACTGTTGTCCTGTCGCTTGTATATTTAAAGTCTTCTCCCAACTGTGTCAGGTCAATCACATATCTGCCGTGCGATGTGAAGGTCTGTCCAAACTCAACCGGGAAGCTAAGTATTGTGTCATAATCTTCAAGCGCTATAACCACCGGCAAAAACCCATTATCTGTGCCAATTAGCCCGGCAACCATAGTCTGAATCAGAGCCGCATCGGTTTTATCGTAAATGGTTGTTAATGATGCAACAGACACTCCGCCAAGATCCAGCGTGTCGTTTTCTGTTTGCGACATATATGCCAGGTCATTCCATGTATCGAGGCATCCCAAAAGGTTGCCGCCACTGGCAATGCAAAGCAGGATAAAACTCTCTTTAAACCCATTCATATCCGGATTCAGATAATTATTAAAGGATTGATTTTCTGCATCTAAACCTAAATATTGCCAGGTAAAATCCTCTCCGGTATCCATGAAGTTCATTCCTGCTAACTGAATCGCACCCGCTGAAGAAACGAGTGCTGATGCTCCGGGCTCAGCAAAATCATCAGCATAATACTGAACTTGTGATAAGGACAAAATGGATAGAGTAATTGCAGCGAGGGTCAGGAAAAAGGTTTTCATAGTCCGTGGTTTTTTAAAAACAGATCCAGTTTATTTATCGCAATTTGTATCTCCTCAGGCCTTCTGGCAATATTGAACCTCAGGTAGCGGTTTCCTTCTTTGGAAAAATGCTCTCCGGGAACTACTCCTATCTGTTGTTCACGATACAGGTTAAGCGCAAGTGTATATCCGTCGGGAAGCACATCGGGAATTTTGGCCCAGATAAAGTAACCTCCTTTAATATCAGGTATTATAAATCCTTTTGAAATAAGGAAGTTTTTAAGCGTATTGAAGTTTTCCTTAAGCAGGGTTCTGACTTCCGCAAGGTATTCTTTACCAAAATTATGTTTTTCAAGATATTGTGCTATCGCTTCCTGGAAAAGAGCCGGAGCACATAATCCTGTATAATCATGAATCTGTTTTATCTTCTTCATATGTGTTGCCGAAGTGATAAAATATCCAATCCTCCACCCGGTGATACTGAGCATTTTCGAGAAACTGTCGATATAAAAAAGATACTCTCCGGCATGTTCTACAGGTATATAGGGAGCCTTTTCAAAATAGAGGTCCTTATATACTGCATCCATCAGTATATAGATTTTATATTTCTGACTGAGAGCGATAAGGCTTTTGTATTCCTCCTTTGAGATTAAGGATCCGAGTGGATTTCCCGGAGAGTTGAGGAAAATGATTCGCACATTATCCTCCCTGATCGTCTTTTCCAGTGCTTTAAAGTTGATGCCTTTTTCACAAGAGGGAAATGCCACAAAACCGGAATTATATATTCCCGGAAGGTGACTGTATGTTTCATATACAGGATCAAAAGCCAGCGCTGTAAACGGCTCGGAAATCTCTTTTGATAAATAGTTGTATATGAGAGACCCTGCTTCTGTTGCGCCTTGTACGATCAGAATATTTTCATCAGAAATATCTGGAATAAATTTGCGGTAATAATTTCTTAGCTGATGCAGAAGATTTGGATTTCCCTGCCCCGGAGCATATTGATGATAATTGTCATATACCAGATCTGACAGGATGTCCAGAAGCTCTTTCGGCGGATCAAAACCTGGGATACCCTGTGCAAAGTTTATTCCTCCGTATTTTTTGGGAAGAGATCCAAAAAAACATATCAGTGATTCTGTGGGGCGTGTTTGGTATAAAGTATCGGGGAAATATACGTTGCTCATGATTTGCTTTTAAAATGTAAAAGTAAAAAAAAGCGGCATCTCTTTTCAGAAAAACCGCTTATATCAATCATGATTATACGTTAAAAAACATGCTTTCTCTCTATTGCTCCGTAAGGACAAAGTTCAATGCAAATATTACATTTGATGCAACGGTAGCAATCTACAACCGGGTACTTGTCTTTGTCTTCCTGTGAGATGGCTTTTTCCGGACAAGCTTTGATTCCCACACACCAGTGATCGGCAGGACACTTCTCCTTATTAACCTTTACCTCACGCATGAGCTATTTATTGCCTTGTTTCTTTTTCTCAATCTGATCTTCAATGATACCACCAACCAGGTACCCTAATACAGCACCGAAGATTGTTGACAGATACCAGACAGATTTAATAGGGCATGACCCAGAGGAGCAACCAATAAAATACCAGTAGGCAAGTCCACCTGCTGCACCTGCAATAAAGAGGATCAAACTGATAATATGTTTTTTTATCCAGACAGCCATCTTAGTTGACCTTCAGAACGTCGCCAATTACCTGTTTAAACGTATCTTTAGGTAATGCTCCGGCAGCCATTTGTGGTTGTCCGTCGGCAGGAATAAAAAGTAATGAAGGAATTGAACGAATTCCAAAAATCGAAGATAACTCCTGTTCAGCTTCTGTATCGATTTTGTAAATCACCAGCTTGTCACCATACTCTGCCTGTAGCTCTTCAAGGATAGGTGCTACCATTTTACAAGGCTGACACCAGTCTGCATAAAAATCAATGATTGCAGGCTTGTCTCCTTCGTATTTCCAATCCTTGTTTGTTTCGTAATTAAATACCTTCGACTTAAAAGTCTCTTTTGTTAAATGCTCTAATGCCATGTTATTTTTCTTTAAATGTTGCGTTTTCAATTTATTATCTATAAACAATTTTTGCCCGTTTTGTTCAAATGCCATACCAAATATCTAAATATCTATATATATTGATACATACGATCATTGTGTCAGTTTTTTATGACACTTTAGCATAAAAATGTGTTAAAAAGGCAAAAACGGGGAATTTATTAATGAAAGTTAAGAAAATTGAAGAACCGGAATGGATTGTTATTTTTGCAGATGAATTCAAAATGGATTGGGTATGAAAAAGATATTTTTGTTTACAATGATTGCGCTGTTTTTTGCAGGATGTGCAAAGAAGGGCAATGTTTATGAGGAGTACTATAGTTTTGATAACGGGTTGTGGGAACGTTTTCAGAAACTGGACTTTGAAATTCCTGTTGAGAAACCGGGCAAGCTATATGATATCATTATGGTATTGGAGTATGATGTGAATTTCCCGGAAGATAAGATTCCATTTCATATTATTATGGAAATGCCCAATGGGGAGGAGCGTATAAAGGAGTATCACCCGCGAATCCGCAGCCACAAGGGTTCCATTTATGGAAAGATTGAGGATGGAAAGGCAACCCAGGAAGTGGTTTTAAGGACAAAACACTCTTTTCAGGAGGAGGGCACAGCAAAAATCAATATTGAATGCTTTTATCCAAAATACACTATAAAAGGGATCTATAGTGTGGGTATTGTGATGCGCCGGTCTGAAAAGGAGTAATCAGGCTTTAAATCCGTTTGCGGTTTTTTCTTTCAGTATCGCCCTTACGCTTATCTCATCTTTTTGCAGTTGACCCTGCAGTGCATTAAGGTCTTCAAACTTCATCTCATCGCGGATGCGTTCCACGAAATATATTGTGAGGTAGTCGCCGTAAATATCTTTATTAAAATCAAAGATGTTAACCTCGATAGTGAGGTGGTTTCCGTTTACTGTAGGGCGGAAACCGATATTTCCCATTCCGATAAGTTTCTTGTTTTTCCAAAGAATCCGGCACGCATAAACCCCATTGGCCGCAATTAACTTCAGCTTGTTCGGTACTTCAATGTTTGCCGTTGGGAATCCGATTGTTCTTCCCAGCTGCTTTCCGTAAATCACTTCACCAAAAAGAGAATACTCATATCCAAGCAATGAATTTGCCTTGCTGATATTACCTTCATGTAGCGCTTTTCTGATCTCCGTGGAGCTGACCGTTATGCCGTTTAGCTGCACCGGTGGAATCTGCTCAACGGTAAAGCCAAATTCATTTCCCATCTCCAATAACCCTTCATAAGAGCCCTCTTTTCCTTTACCAAAATGATAGTCATGGCCTATAACCAGGTGCGAAGCTCCGATTTTATCTACTATGACATCGCTGATAAATTTTCTGGCAGAAATCTGAGCAAACTCTTTGGTAAACGGAATTTCTATGAGGTAGTCGATTCCGGTTCGGGCAAGAAGATCAACTTTTCTCGTTCTGCTGTGAATAAATTTCAGGAATTTGCAATCTTCGTAAAGTACCATTCTGGGGTGTGGATTGAATGTTACCAGAACAGTTTCGCTATTGTTTTTTTTTGCAATAGCCTTCATTCTTTCAATGATTGTACGATGCCCGTGGTGAACACCATCAAAAACGCCTATTGTAACAACTGCATTCTGTAACCGCGGAAAACTTTCTATATGCCTGTAAAACTTCACGTTTTTTTATTTTTATGCAAAGAATTTATGATCAATAAGGGATTCTAAAATCTGTACTGCATTTGTTGCTGCGCCTTTTCGCAGGTTGTCGGACACTATCCACATATGGATTATATCAGGACGAAAAAGGTCATTTCTGATACGTCCCACAAAAACTTCATCTTTGCCTTCTGCAAATAGAGGCATCGGATATTCATTGTTCCTGGGGTTATCGATAACTTTTACTCCTGCCATGGAATGCAGTAGATTTGTTACTTCCGATGCCGGACAGGCTTTTTCGCATTCTATGGCAGCGCTGATTGAATGGCCTCCTGTTACCGGCACGCGTACTACAGTCGCTGCAACTTCCATCTCCGGACAGTCAAGAATCTTCCGGGATTCAAAAAGCAGCTTATCTTCCTCCATAGTGAACCCGTTGTCCAGAAAATCCCCACCATGAGGAATCAGGTTTTTATCAATGGGCCAGGGATATACCTTCTCTGCCTCTTCGCCTCTTCTCTCCGCTTCCATCTGCTGTATGGCCTTCTTCCCTGAGCCGCTGACACTCTGATAGGTAGAGACAACAACTCTCTTTATGCCGAATTGCTTTTGAACAGGAGCAAGTGCCATTACCAACTGAATGGTTGAACAGTTTGGATTGGCAATTATGTAATCTTCGGGCTTTATAATATCACCGTTTACTTCCGGAACCACAAGCGGCACATCTTTTTCACGTCGCCAGGCCGAAGAGTTATCAATAACATATGTGCCCTGAGCTGCAAATAATGGTGCGTATTGTTTGGAAGTCCCTCCGCCGGCACTGAAAAGTGCTATATCGGGTTTCTTTTCTATGGCGTTCTCTATTCCGGTAACTGTAATTTCCCTGCCGCGGAATAAAATCTTTTTTCCTACAGACTGTACTGTTGCCACAGGAATTAAGTCGATATTATCCGTTTTACTCTGCTCAAGCAGCTGAATCATCTGACGCCCTACAAGCCCCGTCGCGCCTACAATAGCAATTTTCATTGGGTTACTTTTTACCGGTTTTTGCATTAAACAACAAATGTAGGGTTTTTATGAAATATTTTGTGTTAATAATTAGTTCTTTGATGCTGGCAGGAATTTCCTCTGCGCAGGTGTGTGATAATTTTGAAGATGGTGATTTTCACTCTGATCCATTATGGGAAGGTGACGACAGTCAGTTTTGTGTAAACGATGAAGGCATGCTGCAGCTTATTGCCAATGCGGAGGGTACATATTTTCTCTCCACACGAAATACGCTTTGCGATAGTACTGAGTGGGTGTTTTGGCTGAGGGAGAACTTCTCCCCGTCGGCAAACAATTGTTGCCGGGTGTGGCTTATGGCAGATCATTCTGATCCTGATAACACGGATGGCTATTTTTTGCAACTCGGAGAGTCGGGAAGCGAAGATGTACCGGAATTGTTTTTTTCTGAAAACGGAGAAGTTTCATCTGTTGTGAGGTGCACCGGTCCTGACATCCATAGCTCATTTGCATTTATGTTCAGGGTTGTGAGAGATAAATACGGATTTTGGAGTTTGGGAGTAATTAATGACAACGGTATTTATGAGGAGATGGGCACCGGATTTCATGATCAGTTTTCACAAACTTCCTGGTTTATTTTTCAATGCAAATGTACTTCCAGTAATACTGATAATTTCTTTTTTGATGATATTGTAGTTCGTAATACTTATTACGATAAGGAACCTCCGGAGGCCTGGGAGGTGACCGTTGCCGGCAGCAATAAATTGATTGTAAAATTCTCAGAGCGATTAGAAGCTGTCGGGGCATCTCAAACCATTAATTATTCGCTGACTCCCGGAGAAATTATCCCTGTGGGTGCAGGCGTTATTCCGGGAAATGAAGATCAGGTGCAGCTTCTTTTCAGCGAAAGTTTTGATGATGGATGTGAATATTCTTTGAGAATTGAGAATCTAGGTGACCCGGCAGGAAATATCATGGAACCCGTTTTTTTGTGGTTTAAATACCACGAATTGAAAGTCGGGAGTATCATAATTTCAGAAGTGATGGCAGATATAAACCCCGTTCCTCACGGTTTGCCGCCTTATGAGTATGTGGAGATATGCAATGCCACTGATTTTTCGATAAACCTTAATCATTTTCAGCTCCGGATTAACAGCCGGGAATATTTAATAACCGGTGATTACAATATTCAGGGAGGTGATTATATGGTGCTTTCTGACAACCCTGAACCTTTATGGGACAATGCAATTTTAACTGACGGGCTCTCAGTACCCAACTCATCATGTATGATTGTTTTGTGCAGTGCTGAAGGAGAACCGGTTCATTGGATGAGGTATGAGGAATCGCTGCATGACTCCTCAAAGGAGGATGGCGGGTGGTCGTTGGAGGTCGTGGACATCACAAATATAAATGCATGCGGTAATAATGTTTGCAGCAGTGTGGATGCCCGGGGCGGCACTCCCGCAGCGCAAAACAGTATCGCCGCAATTAACCCGGATCTCGTTTCGCCTTTTATAACTCATGCTTCTCTCATCACAGAAGATACTGTCAGGGTTTCTTTTAATGAACCTGTTCGGGTTATTGAAAACGAAATGCCTTTTATCGTGGATAAGCCTTACTTTATTGAGAGTGCTGAGCTCTCCAGTCCCTGGGATTTTAATGTCACATTGTCGATTTATCCGGCGTTGCCGGCTGGAGAAATCCTTAAACTTTTCCCCACAGAAAAGATTACCGATTATGCCGGAAATATGTGCCGGAATGATACGGTAAAAGTTGCTTTCGCAGAGATGCCGCAAAGCGGTGATGTGATAATTAATGAGGTTCTTTTTAACCCGGAAGAGGGCTTTTATGATTATGCTGAGTTATACAATCAATCGGGCAAGGTCGTAAGCTTATCATCATTTTCTTTTGCAGGATATGATACGCTTACCTGTGAAGCCTGCGATATTCAGGATATTATCGATGTTCCCGTTTTACTGTTTCCCGGTGATTATGTGCTGGTTACGCGCGATACTTTGGGCTTTTCAAAAAGATATCCTTCTGCAAAAAACATCTGTGCAGTATTAGGCGACTTTTTGCCACTATTGCCAAACGACGAAGGGGCGCTCTCATTAGTGACTTTTAATGACGGTCAGGTAGTGGATTTTATGACCTATAACAGCTCAATGCATTACCCGGTGCTTTACAGTGATGAGGGTGTCTCTCTTGAGCGGGTAGACGCCGGTATCTGGCACTCCTCCGGCGAGTTAAATGATTTTGGTACTCCGGGCTATAAAAATAGTCAGTCGTTAAGATCAATTGAAAGCCAGGGGGAAATTTTGGTTTCTCCAAAAGTCATAACTCCTGATAACGACGGCAGAGATGATGTGGCAACCATTAAACTTCAATGCCCTGATGATGTGGAGTCTGCTGATCTCTTTATTTTCGACCAGTACGGTTACAGGATAAGGGTGCTGAGTGAAAATATTTTCCTTTCGGATGAAAACATTATTGTCTGGGATGGCACGAATGAGAAAGGGAAAATTGTATCGCCGGGGTACTATGTAATCGTTGCCTCATACCGGAACAGATTCGGCCTAAAACCTGCCGCAAAGGCATCAATCGCAGTCGGGTTATGAAGCAGGTTTTTAGTGATTTTCTGAACCTGTTTTTCCCGGAAGTGTGTATGGCTTGCGGAAACAGTCTTTACCATGGTGAGAAAGTGCTTTGTACCCGTTGTTTGTTAAAACTGCCGCGAACACATTTCCATAATCATGCTGAAAACCCCGTGACGAAACTATTCTGGGGTCGTGCTCCCATAGATTATGGTACTTCTTTTTTTTACTTCCGTAAAAGCAGTAAAGTGCAACATATGATGCATCAGTTTAAATACAATAACAGAAAAGAAATCGGTGTTTTTTGTGGCAAGATAATGGGCATGGAACTGAATAACTCAGATTATTTTAATGATGCAGATTTTCTGATACCCGTGCCGTTGCATCCAAAAAAAAAGATCAGACGCGGATACAATCAAAGTGAGATGATAGCCCTGGGGATGGCAGAAAGAATGAAGGCAAAGACTGATTTTAATACACTTTTCAGGCGTGTAAACAGCTCCACACAGACCAGGAAAAGCCGTTATGAGCGATTTGAAAATATGAATGGAATATTTGGATTGCGCGATGGGTATAATCTGGAAGGCAAGCATGTTATTTTGGTAGATGATGTAATTACTACCGGAAGTACATTGGAGTCATGTGCCCTTACTTTGCTGCAAATTCCTGCTGTGAGGGTTAGTGTAGTGACAATGGCGTGTGCGCTACAGTAAAATAAATGTTAACAATACGTTGTTTAGGCATTTTTTTCAGCGTTTTTGAAACCAATTGACAGGGAAAAGCTATTTTTGAAGTCAATAAAGACGAAATATAATGAGATTAGCAGTTATTGCCCATGATGGCAAAAAGGCAGAGATGGTTGCCTTTCTAAATAAACATATTAATTTCCTGCATCAGAAGGATATAAAAATCATAGCTACCGGAACAACAGGTAAGCATGCGCAGGATGCAGGTCTTGAGGTTCAGCGGTATGAGTCGGGGCCAAAAGGTGGTGATGCACAAATTGCTGCTGAGGTGGTAAACGGTAAGGTTCAGATGGTATTCTTTTTCCGTGATCCTATGGATAAGCATCCCCACGAGCCGGATATTCAAATGCTCATGCGCGTGTGTGATGTGCTTAATATTCCTCTGGCTACAAATCCCGCTACAGCAGAACTGATCCTTAAAGGGATGGAGTCTAACGCATAATTTTTTATTATTGACTGATTAATTGCGCTTTCTCTTCAGGATATTATTAAAAATATCTTTTTTCATTTTGCGCTTTTCCCTTGCTGTTTTTATATGTTTGGCATTCTAGTTTGTTGTTATAGAGTGTTTTGTATCTTTTTTATCAAAGCATCTTTTTTTTGTAGGTAATTTAGGATCATTGGTGTAAAATTGGGTTCTGATTCAATAAACAATTCAATGAAAGTTGCTATTATCTACAATAAAGATATTACCGGAGTAATCAATAACTTCGGAATGCAGAATAAAGAGTTTTATGACTACAAGACAGTAAAGAAGGTGGCCTCCAGCCTCGAACAGGCCGGGCACAATGTCACTATTCTGGATGGGAATATGTATATCGTAGAGCGATTGCAGAATTTTTTCCCTAGTGTAATTGATAGTGATCATATGGCAATGGTCTTCAACATGGCCTATGGTATACAGGGTGAGAGCCGGTATACACATATTCCGTCGATGCTTGAGATGCTGGGAATTCCATACTTGGGATCTTCTCCTGCAGGTCATGCACTGGCGCTCGACAAGGTGATGACGAAGATTGTATGGCAGAAACATGCTCTTCCAACACCCGAATTCTGGGTTTTTAACAATGACAGAGAACCGATGGAAGGTGTCCGTTTTCCGGTTATCGTGAAACCAAAAATGGAGAGTGTCTCCTTCGGGTTGAAGGTTGTTCATAATGTTGATGATTTGAGGGAAGCGGTGCAGTATATAACTTCAGAGTTTCAGCAACAGGCTTTAGTAGAGCAGTTCATTCCCGGAAGAGAGTTTTGTGTGGGCATTTTGGGAAACTCTCCGGTGGAATCATTCCCGATTCTTGAAATTGATCTTAGTGGTGATCCAAACGCTATCCAGTCGGTTGAAGACAAGAAACAACACCCACGCAAAAAGATATGTCCGGCTGTTATTTCTGAAGAGCTTGCTGAGAAGATACGTCGTTTCAGTATTGATGCTTTTCACGCTTTGGGATTACGTGATTTTGCGCGTGTCGATATCCGCCTTAGTGAGGAGGGGGAGATCTTTTTGCTTGAAATAAACAGTATGGCAAGTTTGGGAGAATCCGGTTCATACCCAACTGCGGCCCGTGTTGCCGGATATGACTTTGCACGCCTGGCAAATAAAATGCTCGATGTGGCCACAATCAGGTATTTCTCTTCCCCCTCAATGGCTCCTGAAATTAAACAACCTTTACATAGCCGGTTGAGGATTTTTCTGCGCGGCAGACAACAAATGGCAGAGAAAATGCTTCGTAATCTGGTTTCCACTAATACTTACGTCAGGAATGTGGAAGGAATTAACAGAAGTGCAGAAAGAATTAGCTCCGAGCTTGCGGTTTTAGGGTTTACTCATGAGATCTTTCCTCAGCTGGAAGTGGGGAATATGTATTATTTCAGCAATAACTACCAGAACAAACTTGACTATCTGATTTTATTATCACTTGATGATATTCTTGAGATGCATGATCAGGAGGGCTGGTCAGAATCCGAGCATCGTCTTTATGGTACCGGCATTTGGGAGAATAAAGGGGGCATTGTTACTACACTATTGGCTTTACAGGCTTTGCGTTTCAGCAAAAAACTCAAAAAGCTGAATCTGGGTATATTTCTCGCTACGGATACCTCCATTAGCGGGAAATTTTCAAAAGAGATTATCAATCAAAAGGCACGGCATGCCAATGCAATTATTGCAATGCATGGTGGTAATATGACCGGTAGTATTGTTACTTCGCGCTCAGGATCAGCACTATATCATTATAATGTAAAGCTTACCGATCATAGCGAGGCTGAAACTGTTTCATTGGTTTCCAGATATTTCCATAAGGCTGTTTCCAATATTACTGACCTCTCTACAGATGATTCCGGTGTTGTTGTGGCTCCGGGAATGGTGAACTTCTCCAGCAATATTTTTAAAGTTTTTGCACACGGAAAATCAAATATTAGTGTTCGTTTTAATGATATGAATGAGTTTGAACTGCTGGATGCAAAAATCAATAAGGCGGTAAAGCTTCCGGTTTCGTTAAAAAATAGAGCTGTGATACACCTTGAGGGTGGCGTTTCCCGTCCCCCGTTAAACAAAAATGAAAAGTCTGACCTTCTCTATAATTATCTTAAAGATATTGCCGCGAAAATTGATGCTCAGATTACAGAGGAACACCGCTGGAGTTCTTCAGATATCTGTAATGTTAATGAGGATGTTGCATTGATTGACGGCCTCGGTCCTTTGGGCGGTTATGATAAACAGAAGGTGGAGTATATTCATCGACACAGTCTTGTGGACCGCGCATTGATGCTGGCGCTATTATTATCCGGTAAACAAAAAAAGAAAATCGATTAAAAAGTAAGCCCCAGGGTAATATTAAGGATGTCGTTTTGTGTTCCGCTAACACCGGAGATCATTTCTGACAATCCGAGTTCATAGTTTACATCCAGAGAAAAAACAAGGATATCGAGGCCGGCACCAAAATCCCACGACCAAACAGCTTCGTTAAAATATTCTTTGTGGATGTGATAATCATTGTCGAGCACCTCACTAACGATGCGCATTGTGGGACCGGTATTTACTCTCAGGTCGACTATTCCCAGTTTAATAATGCGTTTTCCCAGATATGCAGGTATTCGAAGCTGCGAAACGCTGATAATGTCTGAATAGATGATATTATCGACAGTGGATTGAAACTCTGTTTTGGATTGTAGCCATTGTACTCCTGTTTCAAAGAAGGTTTTTTTACCGATTCTCACATGAACACCACCCTGATAACCCCAGTCATTTAAAATCAGATATTCATCGGGATTGCAACGGAAGTCGGTGGAGTTGACGCCTGCCATAAGGCTGATATCCAGCTGGGCAAATGAGGGTATTGAAAACAGAATGGCTGCCGTAAGGGAGAGAAAGACCTTTTTCATAGTATCGAAATTACTTAAATGTAACGCCTTAAAGACGCAAAATGATACACTGCGTTGCCAAAAAAAATATTCCGCACCTAAAGGTACAGAATATTTCTTGCGTTGTAAAGTCTATGCCTGTTAGCGAACTATTATTTTTCTGAAATGCGCTTGATTATCTTCAAGTACATACCGAATAATATATACACCGGAGTTAAGGTGTTTAATGTTTGCTTTCCACTCTTTTACTCCGTTGGGATTGTAGATGTTTGTTTTTTCACCGGTAAGGTTTAGTATCTCAATTTTTATTATTGGAATTGAGGATGTGATGTTGATGACTGATGTTGCCGGTTGCGGGAAGATGTTGATTTCGGGTTCAGGGGATTCCTCTATTGATGTTATAACAGGCACTGTGCAGCATGCCATTGCAATGCATTCACTTAAAGTATATTCTATGCAAAACTCTGCTCCGGATGGCAATGGATCTGCAAAGATTATTGGATTTGATGGTAAATCATTTAGATATGACCACATTGCATCATCAATTCTAAAGGCATATCCTGAGATATCACAACAAGGAAATTCAACAATTTCAATACCCCAACAGACGCCATCAAAAATATAAGGTTCAAGAAGTCCTGCATACACTTCTTCCGGATATAATAAAGAAACTTTTTCGGAGATGCCAAACTGATAAACAGCTTCAATATCAAAATCAGAAGGACATCCTGTAGTGGAAAACCAAGTGAAGGTTTGATCAGAAATTAGCTGAGTATTAATAATTTCATTATTTCGATAAATATTATACCCTATTGGATCACCTGTTTCTGGTTCCTCCCAGGTAAAGATGTAATTTCTCCCAACAGAATCACACTGAAAATTCTGCGGTGGGTTGTATTGTGAGAAGCCGTTTAGGCTTGTTAATAAAATTAGAAGTGTGATTAAGAGTAAGTTGCGTTTCATGGCTTAAGGTGTTATGCCTGCAAATATAAAAAAAACAGACATAAAAAGCACGATAAAACAAAAAAATATAGTTAGTCGGTGCAGGATGTGTGCACTGCTATCGTAATCCTTTAACTTTTGGTGCACCTGCCACAAAGTCTTTGAGGTAGAAAGGCTCGAAATAGGCCAGGTTTTCAAAGTTTCGTGCTGCAAATAATTGTTCTGCCAAAGGAATCAGAAAGGCGGATGAAGCGGTCATATCATCGTAAAAGTATGCATTGGGGTGCGTACCAAGAACCTCTTTACATTTTTCAGCACCATTACCGAAGAATACCATAGGTTTTTCATCCAGGATTTCTTTGAAGGAGTTTTCGTCGATAATTTTTGCTTCCACCTCACTCACTGGCACATTGTTTTTGTCCCAGATGCCACAATATACCTCCATTCGACGTGCATCGATCATGGGGCAGAACATGATGTCGGCGCTGTAGTCGGGGAGTTGAATTCCATCGATATATTTTGATGCACCCCAGGCCATAGCCTGCAGAGTATCGGGAGAGAGCAACGGGATGTCAACGGCATAGCAGAGACCTTTGGCGGCAGAGACTCCGATGCGGAGACCGGTGTAAGAACCCGGGCCCCGGCTCACAGCCACAGCATCAAGTTCTTTTGCGGTGATGCCACCTTGTTTTAATACATCTTCAATAAAGGAAGTGAGCACTTTGGAGTGCGCATTAGGTTCTTCAGACTCCTTAAATCCAAGTAGTTGTCCGTCTTTTGCCAGAGCCACCGAGCACACCGGGGTAGCGGTTTCAAGTATCAGTATCGTTGCCATGGTGCAAAGATAGTAAAGAAAGTTTCAATGCCATATAACAGTAGAGCTGCACGGACGTGCGGCTCTACAAAGAATTTTTTTAAAGTGTGTGATGTGTGAGATCCCATGGCTGTGGGACCCTACTTAAAAGCGATCTCTAATCTTTAAATAGATCTTCTTTTTTCACCTTCTTTACATCCATGTTATCTTTCAGGCGACGGCTGATGGCCCGGTACGGAGCAGTAATAACCTCCTCACCTTCCTCAAGGCCTCCGGTAATCACAATGTATCTGTTATCCTGAATGCCGGTTTCCACGATCCGCAGCTTTGCTTTTTCTCCGTCAAGAACAAATACGACCTTAATCTCTTTTTCGTCCTCACGAGTCAGCTCTTCATCCTGTAATCCTGAATCTTCATATTCAATTTTTCCAATTTCATCATTCGTATTATTCGATACACCTGAAGTATCAGGACGCGTTGTAACAGCTTGAATAGGAATGGTCAGGGCATTATTTATTTTAGACGTCTGGATGTCAACAGTTGCTGACATTCCGGGTCTTAATGGTGAGTAAGTCGGGTCATCAGCTTTAAGCATATCAGCATATGAATCGCTCAGCACACGAATCTTAACATCGAAGTTTGTGACCTGATCGGCGCTGGTACCTGTGGTATTTGCAGATGTAGCCAATTCAGTAACGATGCCCATAAACTCTTTCTCAAGATGTGCGTCAACTTCAATGATACAGGTGTCGCCAAGTTCAACACGGATAATATCATTTTCATTCACTTCCACATTCACCTCCATAATGTCGAGGTTGGCAATGCGGAGAATCTCCGTTCCTGCAGAGAAAGTAGATGCTCCGGCAACACGTTCGCCTTTTTCCACATTAAGCTTCGATACAGTTCCTGAAATCGGCGCGTAGATATTTGTTTTTGTAAGGTTTTCTTTAGCTTCATTAACAGAGGCCTGGGCACTTTTCACAGAAAATTCCGAGGCGATAAGGCTCTGTTCTGCGGCTTCCACTTCAGCTTTAGCAACCTGAAAATTTGCTTCTGCGGTTTCAAAATCAGCATCAGAGATGACTTCTTGTTTCCACAAGGCTTTATTTCTGTTATACGAGAGCTCAGCATTTTTATATTGTGCATTCACCTGCGCCAGTCGTGCGCGGGAGTTTGCTTCGTTGGCTTTATAAGTGTTCAGGGATGCCAGAGCGCGTTCATAGGCTGTAACATAGAGCTCCGGGTCAACCACTGCGAGCAGGTCACCCTCCTGAACTTCGTCGCCTTCCTTAACATTGAGTTCTACAATCTCACCACTGATATAGGGCGTGATTTTTACTTCAGTTTCAGGTTGTATTTTTCCATTGGCAGATACGGATTCTATGATATCACGTGAGCTTACAAGCTCGGTAGATACTTTCAATTCATGGCCGTTTCCAAACCAACCTTGTTTTTTCCCCATTGCGAGCACAATGAGAATCACAACGGCGGCCCCGCCAATAATCCAGTATAATCTGTTTTTGTTTTTCATATCGTGTGTTTTAAGGCTGATGATTGATGAAAATTATTGCCACTGCTGCAGGGTGAGCGGGTTACCCATATAGAATTCAAGGATTACCGCTTTAAATATAAAGTCATATTTTGCCTGTAACATTTCCGACTGAGCATTATCACGGTCTTTCTTGGCAGTATTGTATTCCAGCGAGTTAATAAGACCCACATTGAATTTTTCCTGGGCATAGAGAAAAGCCTCTTCATTGGCAGTAAGTTTCATTTCTGCACTATGATAGGTTTTCAAGGCTGCAATAGCATCGGCGTAAGCCTGCTGAATGGTTTTTCTCAGGTTGAGTTTTGTGGTTTCCAGGTTCAGCTTTGCATTTTCCACACCTATTTTTGCATTTGCAATGGCAGTGCGTGTGCGGAAGCCGTTAAAAATTGGTATGTTAAGTTGAGCGGTTAAAGTCTGGTTATTGTTATCGCTAAATTGTTCGCCAAAAGGTTTTGTTCCATAGGTAACATCAGAAGTGTAAGAATAAACGGGAACACCATTGGCAGTAGCTCCAAAGGCAACATCTGAGAGGTAGGGGTCGGAAAAGTCGGTAGCTTGTCTTGCTGCACCGGAATAACCTGTTCCCCAGCTTCCGCCAAGGCTGATTGACGGGCTCATATAACCTTTTGCAATATCAAGATCTTTAATGCTGCTTTCTACTGCCAGCTCGCTGCTTTTTACATCGGCACGTTTTTCCAGGGCCAATTCATAGATGTTGATTGCGGAGAGTGCGGTGGGCAGTTCCTCTTTCAGCATCAGATTTGGCGAACCTATGGAGAAGTCTTTTGTGTCGGGAAGGTCGAGTAGCTGTGCGAGTGTAAGCACAGAAATTTCCAGGGAGTTTTGCATGTTTGTTACCTGCAACTCTTCGTTGGCTGCCTGAGCCTGAATGGTGAGCAGATCACCGCGTGCCAGCGTACCGGCATCCACAAGTTTGGAAGTTCTCTCTACCTGCTGACGTGTTACATCCTGCTGAGCTTCATAAATGCCAACCATCTCACGGTAATAGATTACCTGCAGATATGCAATGGCAATATTCAGCGACACATCATCCATAAACTGATCTGCATCATATTTACTTCGCAGCAGGTCAATCTGATTTTTTCTGATGGTATTGATTTTTTGAAATCCGCTAAACACAGTTACATTCGATGAGGCGTAAAAGTTATTGGATTGTGTTCTGTCGGTAGCAAATTCGTTGGTGTAGAGGTCGATGGTTTGTCCCCAGTTATAACCGTGGGTGGCTCCAAGGTTCAGGGAAGGGATAAGGTCCATTTTGCTTTGAAACAGGCTTGCTTCACTAAGTTCTACATTCAGAAGGCTTTGTTTTACCTGGATATTATGCTCCAAAGCATAGTTGATACATTCTTCAAGGCTCCACGTCTTCTGTGCATGAGCTCCGGCTCCAAAAAGTACCAGACTCATCATCAACATTAAAGTTTTTCTTACAATATTCATAATTAAGTGCTTATGATTTTTTATATCATGGAAGTCATCATTTTTAACAAAGGTAAGCATTCGATCTCTAAACTGAGGTTGAATATAAATTCTTTTGTACCTTTGGTTTTTCAAAATTTTCGGCCCATGAAAAGATTACTGTTTCTTTGTGTCATTTTCAGCTTCGTAATAGACGCTTTAGGGGGGCAAGTCGTTACACCCGGTGACAGCATTCATGTAAATCATTACGATATTCACCTTACTTATGTGGATATGAATGCTCAGGAGTTCACAGCAGAAACCACTATTCAGCTTACTACTCTGGTAGATAATCTTACTGCCATACCTCTGGAGTTGATGGAGCTTACCGTTGATTCAGTATATCTTGATGGTGAGAAGGTTAGCGACTTTTCACATGTGGGACAGGAGCTGGTGATTCCATGTCCTGTTTCTATGGTTTCAGGCGCTGAGTACACAGTAAAAGTCTGGTATCACGGACAGCCGTTTCACGAGAACTGGGGAGGTTTTCACTGGGGAGGAGATTATTGTTTTAATTTGGGTGTAGGCTTTGTTTCGCAGCCTCATAACCTTGGGAAGGCTTGGTTTCCTTGTGTGGATGATTTTACCGACAGGGCAACATACGACATAAAAGCAACAGTGGGAGAGGGTTATTCCGCCATCAGCGGTGGAACTTTAATCAGCAAAACTTCTGATGTCAGTAAAAATGTTACCTGGCACTGGCATATCGAACATCCCATACCAACATATCTTGCAAGTATTACAATTGGTTTATATGAACTTTACTCTGATTCTTATCAGGGACTTGAGAGAGATATACCCGTAGAAATATGGGCCCGTCCTTCTGAGATCAACAATGTGGAGGCCTCATTTATTCATCTTCATGAAGTAATGGATCTTTTTGAGGAGAAATTTGGCCCTTACCCATTTGAGAAGATAGGGTATTCAGGAACAGCAATAGGAGCGATGGAGCATGCCGGCAATATTGCGTATCCTCATTTTGCAATAAATGGAAACCTGAGCTACGAATCGCTTTGGGTACATGAGTTATCACATATGTGGTTTGGAGATATGGTGACCTGCCATGAAGCCGAGGAGATGTGGGTGAACGAAGGCTGGGGAAAATACTGTGAGAATTATTATACCGAAGAGATTTACGATTATGAGACCTATATCGGCCAGATGAATGACATCAACAAGGAGGTTCTGCAATATGTGCATACAGTTTCCGGTGATGGCGGTTATTTTGCGCTTGACGGAGTTCCTCAGGATGTGACTTATGGAATGACCTCTTATGAGAAGGGATCGCTGATTATTCATACTTTTAGAAATTACCTTGGTGATGATGTTTTCTTTGAAGCAGCACGACATTATCTTGATGAATATAGTTTTGATGATGCCTCTTCAGAAGAATTGAGAGATGCCTTTGCTGAATCTTCAGGAGTTAATCTTGACGGATTTT
>PKSY01000079.1 GCA_002869405.1 Marinilabiliales bacterium | reverse complement strand
GGATCTGTTTCCGTGTAACTGGTCAAATAACCCATGCCCGAATGGTCGCCCCAGCCATAAGCCGTATTCCAGTTCGTAACTTCAGAACTCGTAATGGCCTTGATGTAACTTGCAACTGTAGGATCTGTTTCTGTTGCACTAAAACTACCAATTTTAACCCCATTATCATATACAAGAACCTGATTAGAGGATGATGCCACTAAATCCCTGACCTTCAAAACACCATTTATCGTTATCTCATCAGAGCCAAAATCACCCATAATTAAAGGTTGAGCCTCAGAAGAGTTTGATATAATAAGTGTATTGGAAACCGAGACATTCTTACCGGCCTGATAACCAATAAAAACATTCTGACTACCCGAAACAGACATAGCTCCTGCCTCATATCCAATAATAGTATTATTATTTCCAGTCCCTGCCGAAAAAGCCTTCATTCCCATCACAGTATTATTACTTTGATTGGTAATTCCGGCCAACGAATTATTACCAATAGCAACATTATAAATTCCGCTTGTAATGCCATTTCCTGCATTATTTCCAATTATGATATTTGAATAATCAGATGGAAAATCTATGGAAGAAGATACTTTCAGTAAATGAATTTCAGCTCTCCCTGTTACGTTTAAATCCTTTGTATTAAAGCCGCCACTTTGACCTCGCAATAAGATGACAAAACATAAAAACAAAAACGTTAATAGTATTTTTTTTAAACTCATACTTCAATCAGATTTATGAATAATCTATAAAGATAAACATAAATACCTATTATTCAGAATATTCCTTTAATAATTAAAAACGAAACTAAAAATTTCGGCCAATGTGGTTCTTGATAAACATTCAGAATTAATTAGTATATTTAGCCATACAAAACTCTATTAACTAACCAGCCAACCCAATTTGCAGTACATGAAGAAAAGGAATCAACAATCTGTAAACAACTCTCTGCCCTCCTCAATATCAGAGATTGCAAATAATGAAGAGTTAAAACAATTACAGGAACTCACAAAAAACGGCTATTGGGAATTCATTAAAAAACGTGGTACAATATTTATAACTGCTTATACTTCAAATATCTTAGGGCTGGGTGCTGCAGATCAGGAGATTTCTATTCAAAAATTATTCAGGATTTTTACCATAAAGGATTTCCCCAGGCTTCGAAAAACGGTAAGTGAAATCAAAGAATCAGAAAAACGATCGCATATTGAAACACGCATTCTTACTCCTGCAAATCAAATTCGATGGATTGAAATAGCCTTTAATATCAAAAAAGATAAAGGAGATGTAATTTCTGCAGATGGTTTTATACGCGATATCACAATCAGGAAGCACGGTGAATTGTCAACAAATGAAAACGAGGCAAAATACCGTAAAATCATGGATGCATGCGAAGACCTGATTTTTGAATTTGATGAAAATCAAAACTTTACATACTTCAACTCACAGCTTACCCGTCATTTAGGATATGAAATTGGTGAAATCATCGGAAAGAACTTAAAAACGATTCTTATCCCGGATGAGTTAAACCTGGCCTATTCAAGAATTGAAGAGTTAACGCAGCTAAAACGGGAAGTTAAAGATATTTTTCATTTCAGGCATAAGGATGGCTCGTTAAAAGCCTTCGAAATACATGGGCTATACTTTGAAGATCACCACAAATTTCAACGTATTCTTGCTATTGCCCGTGATGTAAACACAACATTATCTCAGGCATACAACCTGCAGGAATCAGAAGAGCGATACAAGTTGCTTGCAGAATCAACGCAGGAAGCCTTATTTATCTCTGAAGACGGATATTGCATCGAAACCAACGACAGGGCATGCGAAATGTTTGGTTATAAATATGAAGAGCTTATTGGAATATTTGGCACGGAAATCATGGCTCCGGAGAGTAAGCCCTACGTAGAAGATAAAATGCGTTCAGGCTATGATAAACCTTATGAAGCAATCGCTCAGAAGAAAGATGGCCGAAAATTTCCCGTAATGTTTTTCGCCGGAAAGGAATTCTTATATTCCGGCAAGAAAGTCAGGCTCACAATTTGCCGTGATATTTCTCAGGAGAAACAGCTTCAAAATGAAATTATCAGACAAAAGCAAAACCTGGAGCGTGCGGAAAAAGTTGCCTATTTTGGTAATTGGGAATTTCATTTAGAAGAAAAAACAGCACTGATATCAAAAGGCTCAAGATTGATTTACGGATTACCCGATGAAAAAGAAAGATATTCTATAGAAGAGTTACAAAAAATCCCTCTTCGGCAATACAGAGTTACGCTTGATAGTGCGCTTAAAAAATTAATTGAAGAAGATCAACCATACAACATAGAATTTGAGATTAAAAAACCGGATACCGGAAAAATAGCTTTTATCAGATCGATAGCTGAATACGATAAGGAACGAAACGTTGTTTTTGGTGTTATTCATGAAATCACTAAACAAAAACAAAACGAGATTACACTTCAAAGGACTCAAAAAGAATTGATTCTGAAAAATAACATCTCGAATAGTTTCCTTAAAGAGAAAGAACAGCAATTCCTGTCATCGGTAGTTTCATACCTTCAAAAAACTTTTGATGCTCATTTTGGAACTATCGGTTACCTTGATGAAAACAAAGCGCTTATTTTGCCAGTCATCCACGAGGATACCTATGATATGGAATCAGGAAATGAGCCTGTCATTTTAAATAAGAATAAACAATTTGATATATGGGGAGAAGCTCTGGAAACAGGAATAGCAAAGCGAAAAAATGATTTGGTTCAGCTTCCCAATGGAAACCGCATACTATGCAAGGCCATTGCAGTGCCCGTTGTTAAAGATAATAATGTTTTTGGCGTTATCTTCCTTGCTCGCGACAAGTATGAGTTTAATGACAATGAGTTAAACTTACTATACCGCATCAGTGGTTACATCGCGCCTCTTCTGGATGCAAGAATTAAGGAGGATCGAAACAAAAGGCAGCTCATTATTGCTAAAAACAAAGCTGAAGAGAGTGACAAACTCAAATCAGCGTTTCTTGCAAACATGAGTCATGAAATCAGAACTCCCATGAATGGGATTATAGGTTTCTCAGAGATGCTTCTTGATGATTCACTACCTGATGAACAAAAACAAGAATTTACCGGCATCATAGTGGATAGCAGCAGACAACTGCTTCGCATTGTGGACGACATTCTGGAAATTGCTAAGCTGGAAAGTGGAAATATTAAACTTAATACAGCTGAAACGGATTTGAACAAGACCCTGGATGACCTGCACGCAAAGCACTCATCTCTGATAAAAGACAAACCGGTGCGTATAATACTCAGGAAACACCTTGATGACCGGTATGCAATAATCAGCACTGATAAACCCAAACTTCTTCAGATTTTTGACAACCTGATCAGTAATGCCATTAAGTTCACAAAGCAGGGAGAGGTTACAATTGGATATTCAGTAACAAAAGGATTTATTGAATTCTATGTAAAGGACACAGTGATAGGTATACCAGCTGACCTTCACTCATCAATTTTTGAACATTTCAGACAGGCCGACCTCAACCTTACCAGAAGATATGGTGGTACCGGTCTTGGACTGGCAATTTCTAAAAGTCTTATTAACTTTTTGGGTGGAGATATCTGGCTTACAAGTATTCCAGACGAAGGATCAACATTCTATTTCACCATCCCGTTTAAACCTTTGGTAGCTTGTCCAACTGAAGTCCTTGGCAAAAGTCAGAATTCGGTTCTTATCATTGATGATTCCGATGTTGCGAGGCGATACCTGGAGAAAGTACTGGAACCTTATAATTTTCGCTTACACTTCGTAGATAATGGTGATGAAGCTGTCAGAAAGATAAAAAACAACCCATCGGTTAAGCTAATCATCAGCGAAGTAAAACTTTCTTCGTCCAACGGGATAGATACTGCCAAAGCAATAAAGCGATTAAGACCTGACGTTCCCATTGTCTTTATTACTGTTTCAAATTCAGATGAAGATATGAAATCCGCTTATGAAGCAGGGGCAGAGGCATTTTTTACAAAGCCGGCATCAAAGCAGGATATTATCAATACAATAACGAAGTATTTCCCGAAGCTTTAAATATTACTTGTACATAAATCGTTTTATGCTTCGCTTGGGTGTTTTTGCAAACTCTTCATTATGAACCTCAAAGTTTGCAATATTCATGTACGAAGGAAGTTTCTCGTTTGTCTCTTTAATATATTTCTTCAGGACTTCCGGAAGGGTCTCTTCAGTAACACCGGCCTTCTTCATTGCATCTGTATCCGGGCATATAAGTGCAATAAGTCTGCTCTCACGGTTTACAACTACAGACTCAGAAACCATAAATCTGTTATTCAAAAAAGACTCAATCTCTTCAGGATATATATTCTTTCCTGAGCCTGTAAGAATCATACTTTTTGATCTTCCTTTGATAAAGATATTACCTTCTTTATCCATTACTCCAAGATCGCCGGAATGTAACCAGCCGTCTTTATCAATAGCTTCGGCAGTTGCTTCAGGATTCTTGTAATACCCTTGCATCACATGGCTTCCTCTCATGAGAATTTCACCTACCTGATTTTGTGGATCGTCGGAATCAATCGTTACTTCCAGTTCATCCACAGGGCGACCACTCGCGCCGGGCTTGGTTGTATCCCAGGAGGCATAGGAAATAAGTGGTCCACATTCGGTCATTCCATAACCAACGGTAAATGGGAACTTTATCTTCCGGAAGAAAGCTTCTGCCTCGGGGTTAAATGCCGCACCACCAATTACCAACTCCCTGAAGTTTCCGCCAAAGACATTATACATAGTGTCTTTTATCTTCTTAAATATCAATCTATTAAGAAGCGGTATCTTCGAAAGGATAAGGATTGAACGCTTATGAAAGAGCGGCATAATACGTGTTTTGTATATCTTTTCTATTACCAGAGGCACAGACAGGATCAGTGCAGGACGAATTTCCTGAAAAGCTTCAGTGACAATTTTCGGGCTTGGAGTTTTGGTAAGAATGGTTATATGGCACCCCAGTGTAAAGGGAAATAAAAACTCAAAAGCACAACCATACGTATGAGCCATTGGCAGGAAACTAACAATCTTGTCGCCCGCATTAAGCGGCATATTTTCCTGTGCAAAATTCATATTTCCCAACAAGCTCTTGTGCTGAAGCACAACACCTTTTGAAAAACCTGTTGTCCCTGAAGTATAACTTATTACAGCGACATCTTCCATACCACACTCCGGGAATGAGAGATCCTCAGCTCCCGGGCCTTCAGGATATTTCTTCTCAAACTCATCCAATGCACTACCAATCTTATCATCTATACTTGCTTCATATTTATGAAGAATGGAAAAATCCTGAATTTTTATTACCACACGAAGGTTCGTCATGGCCGATTTATCCAGTTTATCCCACAAAGTATCACCAACAAAAAGCACAACAGAATCGGAATGATTCACAATATGATGAGTATCATCAGGTTTGAAATCGGGAAGAATAGGAACTATAACAGCACCATAAGTTACAGCTGCTATATATATGATACCCCAGTTTGCCGAATTCTTACCAATCAATGCAATTTTATCACCTTTCTTTACATCACATGCCTGAAAAACTGCATGAATTTTCATAATTCTGGTTCCTACATCCTGATATGTTTTATCATCTCCACGATAGTCAGAAAGTGCGGTAATTCCCCAGTTGTTTTTTATGGTAGATTCAAACAGAGCTACCAGGTTGTCATGTTTCTTCATACTATAATTCTTGGATCGGTTAGCAATATAAAATGATTAGCAGGATCAAAACCCTGTGTTTAATCGAATGATAAAAGTAACAAAAAAATGATAAAGCCGAAACTATCAGTTAAAGAAGGTCTTCTATTATTGTAAATTAATCGATACGCGAAACCTGACATGAAAAAGAAAATCCTGATAATTGGCGGTGGTGTTGCAGGGTTTTCGGACTGAGGCGTATAGAATTACTACTTGCCGTAATGTTGGAAGAGAGCCTATCTGGGGGGAGAAAGAGAAAGCAAAGCTTTTATCAGGGTAGTTTTTTATCCCTTGCAGTTATCCATAAGGAATACCACTCTTCCCTCGTAATCTCGAAATCAAGAGCCTGAGCAAGTGCTTTGATACGCGAAGGATTTGTAGTCCCAATTACAGGCGCAATGCCATTCGGGACCTGCATCACCCAGTTCAGGGCAACGGCGGAAGGAGAAACATCATATTTTTCTGCAACTTTCTTAAGAAGTCCGGAAGTTTCATATTCACAGGCAGAACTATCGGCATGAATGCTCAGAAAACGACCTTTATCAAGGGGCCTCCAGGCCTGAAGTTCAATATTATGCATCATAGAATACTGCTGCATGCCCTCTAAACCATATCCATTGCCAGTATAGGTATTTACCTGTGCCTGGTGATCCAACATCAGGGCATGTCCTAACCCGAACTGTATCTGATTTGCCTTAACCGGCTCACCGGTAGCCCGTGAAATCCATTCGATTTGCCCGGCTGACATATTCGAAACACCAAAATTCTGAACTTTCCCTGTTGACTTTAGCAATAAGAAAACATCCTTCAGATCTTCAGCACGAGCCAGAGGATCAGGACGGTGAAGAAATAACATATCAAGTGTATTGATCTGAATCTGTGCCAGACTCTTTTCAACCTGATTTATGATATATTGAGGTGAGAAATTATAGAAGCTGCTATTCAGAGGACCGACATGCAACTGAATACCACATTTACTCTGGATAAAAATTTCCTTTCTAATTGAAGGGTTCATTTGGAGCCATTTCCCGAAAACAACTTCCGACCTGCCTCCATTATATATATCAGCAAGATCAAAATGTCGAATTCCGGCCTCGAAGGCAGAGTCAAATGCATTAAAGGCCTTCTTCATTTCCTGCCCGGAGATTACAGTTTCTCCCCCCCCAAGACCCATGCAGCCATAAATTATTTTTTTCCGCATAATGCGAAGATAAGAAAACTTATGAACAGGTCAATTTCTCCAGAATTGAAACACTATCTGCAATACACTTCTCACACACTTTCTCGAAAAGGGCCTTTTCTCTTGCTTTTTTTACCTCCTCAGGATTATTAAGGTCATGAGTGATAAGTGTATTACACATTGTGGTGCCGTGAATTTTAAGAAACTCTCCCGTATATGCTTTAATAAGCTTTTCAGCTTCAGCTTTTCTCCGGGTATTGTCTTCATACATTTTCCCTGCATGCATACTTAATACCATATATGCGCCGGTAACAGCTCCACAAACCTGCTGCATCATTCCCATTCCACCACCAAAACCACTGGTGATCGAAACAGCATCCTGATCTGATAAGTTAGTCACTGCCTTGAAAGATGTAATAACAGACTGGGCGCAGTTAAATCCCATACGAAAAGCCATTACTGCATTTTCCTCTCGATTTTTCATTTGGTTGAATTTTATTTCGCTAATATACAAAACAACAGCTAATACTATTTCATAATAACACTTTTTTGACTTATTTTTGCTCTTATAACAGACCTCAACAGGAATTAAAATGAAGAAAACAGAGATTATTGACCTTTCCCATACTATTGAGGAATCTATGGCGCTTTTCCCGGGATCTTCCAAGCCGGTAATCACGGAGATTTCAAACCATAATACCAACGGATATCTCGAGCACTATATTTCATATAATTCCCATACCGGAACCCATGTTGATGCACCGGCACATATTTTGGAAAAAGGAAAACCACTGACACAATACTCTATAGCTGATTTTATTGGCAAGGGATCATGTATTGATGTTTCCGGCCTTGATGTTATTGATGGAAATTTCATTGTAAAATGCAAACATATCCTTGCACAAACAGAATTTGCTTTATTCTATACCGGGAAGAGTAAATCATGGGGGACAGAAGACTATTATAAGGACTTTCCTGTTTTTACCGAATATGCAGCTCAACTCCTTGGAACATTTAACCTTAAAGGAGTCGCAATGGATTCCATATCGCCTGATCCTATTGATTCAAAAGATTATATCGCACATAAAACACTTCTTAAATACCGTATCCTGATAATTGAGAACCTTACCGCTTTAGATCAGTTAACAGGTAAGAATTTTACTTTTCATGCCATTCCATTGAAAACAAATATTGCTGACGGATCTCCAATCAGGGCCTTTGCAAAGCTTTCTTTATAAACATTGCAGAGTCAATTAACAAATAACTTATATTTGTTTTCAGTTGATCTAACATTTATCGTATCGTCTTTAATATGTTTTATATGGAATCTACAAAGAAAATCTTCTATCTCCTCTTTGCGGTAGCACTGATATTATTGCTTATATATGCGCAGTCATTAATTGTTCCGTTAGTGCTGGCCTTTCTCTTCTGGTTTGTAATCAGGGTTGTCAAAAAACTGATTCACAGAACAAAACTCACAAAAAAGTGGCCCGACTGGCTTATGACTGCACTTTCAACAATTGTGATTCTGGTCATTATAGCCTTTTCAGGGAAACTGATTTCATCCAATATTCAGCAATTATCGCGGTCGATGCCGAAGTACGAGGCCAACCTGAATAAAATCAGTAATACAATAGATACTACTTTTAATATTGATCTTGTGGATGAACTGAAGGAAATATCCGGAGATCTGGAGTTCGGCGCAATTCTCGGGTCAATATTTAATGCTATCAGCGGATTAATCAGCAACGGATTTACAATTTTACTATATCTGATTTTCCTCCTTTTGGAAGAATCTGTATTTCAACGAAAATTAAAAGCAATTTATAAAGACGAAAAGGATTATAAACACATCAACAGTATCCTGTCGGCTATCGATCATTCAGTTGGATCATATTTATCGTTAAAATCACTAACCAGCCTCATGACGGGTGCATTAAGTTATATTGCGCTTCTTGCAATAGGCATCGATGCGCCGTTTTTCTGGGCTTTTTTAATTTTCCTTTTAAACTTCATCCCAACTATCGGTTCTTTGGTAGCAACTATCTTCCCTGCAGTTTTTGCAATGTTACAGTTTGGTGACTTCACGCCTGCAATACTTGTACTTGCCATTGTGGGAGGAATTCAGGTTATTATAGGAAACTTTGTTGATCCTCGTCTTATGGGAAGCTCCTTAAATATGAGTACTCTGGTAGTGTTTTTATCACTGGTGATTTGGGGTGCAATATGGGGTGTCATAGGCATGCTGCTCAGTGTTCCGATTACAGTTATAATGATTCTCATTCTATCGGAATTTCCAAACGGGCGCCCTATTGCCATAATGCTAAGCAAAAAGGGTGATCTGAAAAAAATCGATTAGTATATTATCCTTCTGCATCACCTTGTTTATAAGGATTACAACACAGGGTCGGAACTTTTCTTTGACATTCCGGATAATATAACGTATCTTTATGGTTATCAACTAATTCTATAATCATGAGACGTATAAATATCCTAATTGCTTTGCTTTTGCTACATGCATTATGTCCTGTCCTGGGACAATCAACAGACAAAAACACAGACGGAATTGACGATGTTACAGGTATCACACTCGCTCCGCAAGCCATAAAAGATACCGGAGATGTATTGCATAGTATCCCTTTACCCAGCCGCTATTGCTGGGCATTAACCTGGGATGGGGAAGCCTTGTGGAGTGCTGATTATGTCACAAAAAAATTCATTAAACTTGACCCTCAGACAGGAAATGAACTTCTGTCTTTTAGTTATCCGACGGTGGTAAAATATATCGAAGGCCTGGCCTGGGATGGTGAATACCTGTGGGCTACCGGGTGGTATGAGTCGAATGGCAATGGAAGTCATATTTTTAAAATCGATCCTCAGACCGGTGAAAAGCTCAAAGACTATCCTTATCCTTCTGATGATCCATGGCCGCATGGTCTGGCTTACGATGGTGATTATCTTTGGAGTGCCAACTATATTTACGAAGGCATCAGTACAATGGATAAAATCAGTACTTCCGGAGACCTTGTTGCCAGCTACGACATCCCCGACAACGACTATTATGGACTTACATGGGATGGTAACAGCCTTTGGGTGGATGATATGGATTATCATATGTTGTATGAAATTCGTTATCCTTCAGGGCTTGTTGAACTTGAAGTAACAGCACCGTGTTGGAATCCACGGGATATGGCCTGGGATGGTGAATACCTCTGGGTTCTATCATGGGAAACAGAAACCATTTATCAGGTTAATGTCGGACCGGCAGGGACGTCAGAGTATCATGGCTCTCAATTTTCCGTTTTCCCAAACCCAGTTACCAGAAACTCGGTAATCACTTTAACTCCTGAAAATTCAGGACTCATGAAAATCAGTTTACTGAATTTAATGGGTGAGGTAATTGGGCAGAAATCGCTTATGGTATCAGCTGAAAAGATGATAAACTTTCCTTTGAATGAGTTATATCATTCATCCAACACAGGCGGAATGTATTTTATTAAACTTGAGCAGGGCAACTTCAGTATGAGTCAAAAGGTTATCTTCTAAAATCAGCAATCATCATTATTTTTTCCTTTTAAAACAGGAAGAATTCCTATTTTAGCACTCCACAAAAACAACACGATATGAAATCGATAGGTCGCATTATGCTAATTATGCTGGCAGTAACTACATGTTCAACTGCCTTCGCACACAAGAAAGAGATGAAATCGAATATTTCAAAAGAGACTACACAAAAAGTTATTAATGATTTGAAAAATGGCCTGTCCCCTGAACAGACTGCATTGATGGAAAGAGGAGTTATTCAGACTGCCGGGCTGTGGTTTGAGGAGAACGGCACTGAGCAGGAGTTTTTGAGTTTCTGCAAGGATAATTTCATTGCAGATGCGGTAGAAAAGGAGATGGTTTTTCTGAAAATCAGCCAATATATGGAGTCACTGGGTGGTCATTTCAACAAAATAAGCCTTGAGCTTATGGAAAACCTGCACCTCGACAACGGACCGTTACATCCTGTTGATGCGATGTTTGGTAGTTACTCAGCCGGTGCACATATGTCTGATGACTTTTATGCCAATAAAATCGCATTTATCATTACACTGAATTTCCCGTATTTTTCATTAAATGAGAAAAATGAACTCGGGAAAAGCTGGTCACGACTTGAATGGGCTTATGCACGACTTGGAGACTACTTCACATCAAGAGTCCCGGCAAATCTGATACAAGCGACTTCTGCTGCCGAAACCCGTTCCGACATCTATATTTCTGAATATAACATCATGATGGGATACCTTCGTGATAAAAAAGATCATCGCTTCTTTCCTGAAGATATGGTGCTGCTCAGCCACTGGAACCTGCGTGATGAGATTAAATCCAATTATGCTGCAGGCAAAGAAGGCATTGAAAAACAGATGATGATTTATGAGGTCATGAAACACATCATTGCTCAGGATATTCCAAAGGAGGTAATTAACAGTAAAGATTATACATGGGATCCTTACGCAAATCAGCTATATTCCCTTGATGGTGAAAAAGCTGAAGCTACTCATGAACCCGACATCCGCTACCAAATGCTGCTTGAAAACTTCAAATCAAAACAGGCCATTGATCCCTATGAGCCTGACATGAACACCTACATAAAGAGATCTTTTGAAGGCAGCATGGAGATGCCACAGGAAGAAGTGGAGAAACTTTTTACGGAGTTTATTTCAGCACCACAGATCAAAGAAGTGGGTAAAATTATTGAAGAACGGCTTGGTCGTAAACTGCAACCATACGACATCTGGTACGATGGGTTTAAAGCCCGAAGTTCCATTGATGCGTCAACGCTTGATGCGATGACACAGAAGCTTTATCCCAATGCTACTGCCATGGAAGCTCATCTGCCAGTTCTTTTAACAAAACTCGGATGGAGTGAAGAGCGTGCCGATTATCTGGCAAGCAAAATAAAAGTTGACCCCGCCCGCGGCTCAGGGCATGCCTGGGGCGCCGGCATGAAAGGTGAGTATGCACACCTCAGAACACGTATCCCGGAAACAGGAATGAACTACAAAGGTTACAACATCGCCGTGCATGAATTCGGACACAATGTAGAACAGACAATCTCTCTGTATGATGTGGATTACTTCATGCTTCAGGGTGTACCAAATACCGGATTCACTGAAGCTCTGGCATTTATCTTTCAGGCGCGTGACCTCTACCTGCTTGACATGAAGGACAACGACCCGATGAAAGTGCATATGAAAACACTTGATGAAATTTGGGGACTCTATGAGATCATGGGCGTTTCACTTGTTGATGTTAATGTATGGAAATGGATGTATGCTCATCCTGATGCTACCGCTGCTGAGTTGAAAGATGCAGTAATTTCCATTGCAAAGGATATCTGGAACAAATATTATGCACCCGTTTTCGGAGTTGAAGACTCTCCCATTCTGGCCATATACAGCCATATGATTGCCAGCCCGCTATACCTGAGTAATTATGCTTATGGAAGCATCATCGACTTCCAGGTGTCACAATATATTGAAGACAAAGTATTTAATGAAGAGGTGGATCGCATATGGAAATTGGGTCGTTTGACACCAAAAGCATGGATGATTGAGGCTGTAGGAGAAGAGATGTCTGTTGAGCCTATGTTGAAGGCATGTGATAAGGCGGTTAATGCATTCAAAAAATAAAAACACACCGTTGACTGGTAGAGCCGCACCGCCCCTTAAATCCGCATGTCTTGTTTAGACATTGGATTTAAGGGGCGGTGTATCATAATATCACATTCAGATACACACGGCGGTGTGTATCTACCGGGAGAAAAAGAGACAATATTTTAGATGCTGTCCATATTTTATTATTTATATCTTTGAATCTACTAATTCATCTAACCAGCATCATTATGAAAAAGCTCACTTCTCGCAAAGGTATTGTTGCGGTTCTTGCTATGCTCTTTTTTCTTTTCGCTTTCGCGGATAGAGCAACGGCACAGGAACCTGTAATCATCGACCATTCTTGTATCAACCTGGAGTCAGTTCCGGTGGAGTGGATCGGTGCAGCAAAGGAAAATCTCTGGATCGGTTATGGACACACAAGCCATGGTAGTCAGCTTATCAGCGGCATGAATGCTTTGGAGTCGTACTTTGAAAATGGACTTTATGATTGGAGCCATGACGGTGGCGAAGGAAAACTACATCTTTTTGAAGGAGATGGCTATGGTGATGGATACCTGGATCATGATTGTGGCTATACAGGTTGGGATGATGAAACGCGCGAGTACCTGGATCTGTTCCCTGAATGTAATGTTATCATATGGTCGTGGTGCGGACAGGTGAATGGTGTATATCTCTCTTCACATTACCTTCAGCCCATGGAACAACTGGAAGCCGACTATCCTGATGTGACCTTTGTTTATATGACCGGGCATCTGGAAGGAGAAGGCCCGGAAGGAAGTCTTTATATCGCTAATCAGGAAATAAGGGATTACTGCAGTGAAAACGATAAGATTTTATTTGACTTCGCGGATATTGAAAAGTACTCACCCGAAGCGGACACTAATTTCCAGGAGTACTATGCAAATGATGAGTGCAATTATATACATCCTGCGCATGGCACAAAAAACTGGGCTTTGGACTGGCTTGGATTTCATCAGGGAGAAGAGCTGGAGCTAATCTCGCAGCATTGCTCATCCTGTGCACACAGTGTAAGTTTAAATTGTGTAAAAAAGGGCATTGCCTGCTGGTTCCTTTGGGCCAGAATTGCCGGTTGGGACGGAGTGAATACCGGCGTCCATCAATCTTTATCAGAAAATGTGATCAAGATATATCCAAATCCTGCCACAGATATGCTTTACATCGAAACTTCAAGAGATATTGAAAGAGTTGAGATTTATGATATTCATGGTAGGGAGATATCTAATACAAATAATCTCTCAATCTCAACAACAGAGTTTAATAATGGTATTTATATTCTAAGATTTATAATGAAGAATGGGGATGTAGAAACAAGAAAGGTCATAATTCAACATTAAAATTGTTACACAGAGAGCCCCAAAGGAGGCACAAAGGGCCTCGGAGAATCTCCGTGGTTCTTTGTGCCTCCTTAGTGTATCTTTGTGAAATAGCAAAAGCTATTTTTTAAAAATCTTACCAGTATACTTCTGTATATCACAAACTATCGTATAATAATAAATCCCTGCGGGAACCTCAGGCATATCCACTGTAATGTTGTTTTCACCATCCAACAATTTAACATTTTCTCTGCTAAAGACCATTCTACCATCACAATTATATATTGCTACTACAACATTCATCCCGGCTTCAGAAGTAACATGAATATTAAACGAATTTTCAAATGGATTTGGAAATACTGAACTTGTTCCGCTCTTCTGATGACTAGCAATAACTACAAGTGTATCACTCTTCCTGATTTTTACATCATCCACAAACCAGGAGTACCATAAGTTAGTTCCCTGTGAATTGTAGGCACGCCAGGCAACCCGTATATCTTCGCCGACATATTCATTAAGGCTTACCACATAATCCTCATCATAATTTGATACTCCAACGGGATAATCAGCGGCGCTCCAAACCGTATTCCAGGTAAAACCGTCTGTTGAAACACTCACAAAATATTCATCGTAATCATAGCTGTATAGGCGGGCAAAAGTTTTGAATGATAAATCAGCATTTTCAGTAATGGAAATCTCAGGTGTAATCAACCACTCATCCTGCACATTATTTTGAAAGTCCCACTCCACAGCTGCCTGACGCTCACCTTCAGGTGGATAAACCTCCCACTCCACATTGTCGCTATCGGTATAATAAACCATCCCGTAATCATTCCAGGTGAGCCATGTCAAAGGTTCACCAGTCACAGTCCAACCCGCGGGAGGAAATACTTCCCCTTCAAAACCCTCCTCAAAGAGCGGTTTTAACCATTGCCAAAGCAGGTTATATTCCATTGACCATGCGCTATTACCATGAATATCTTCCAAAAAGAATTTTACAATCCCGGTTGTATGATTTATATATCCGGGAATAGTACCATGATACAGATAATCTCCTTCAGCATTCTCCTCTTTTGACATGATCAAATCCTGCGATTGTCCATTGATAGTATATTCGCCTTGAATAATGTCTGGCATTTCAGAAATATCCCTGACACGGAGTTCAAGATTCATTTCCTGGTTTGCATAAACAGTGGTACCGTCAAGGGAAATTGCTTCCGGTGGATCTTCATCCGAAAGTTCATCTGCAATTTCAAAATCATCAATGAACATATTCCAGCCATAAGCAGAAATCGCTTTGATAATGATGTAAGTACTCCCTGTGCTGCTGAATTCAAACTCATACTGATACCAGTCTTCAAATGCCACTTCAGGATAGAAGTTGATAGCGCGGTTTACAGAATCAAGGAACACTGCACCATCAAGAGATGGTGAATCATTATAGTAAACTTCAATTTTATCAAGCCGGTTATTACTGGGATCTTCGGAACGGAAGAACCAAAAACGCACAGCATTATCTTCGGAGAGGATCATCTCCGGTGATATAAGCACTGCCTCTTCCCCGATGGACGCTCCAAAGCTGCGATATTGCACCATTGCTTCTGATCCGTCATGCGGCAAACATTCTGGCCACTCCCCTTCTGCAACGCGTTGAAACTCCATATCTCCCGCGACAATGGGATAGGTTTCCCATCCTTCCGGAGGAAAAATTTCATTTTCAAAGCCTTGCTGATAAGGGAATTCGGTAATTTGAGCGATAGTAAAAATGCTCATTATGAGCAAAATTGTCAGTGGGAGTAAATATTTCATGTTGTATACAGTGGTGATGCCCCCCTTTAATCTTATATTTTGGGGTGTTGCCCCCCTAAATTCCCCCAGAGGGGGGACTTTTGCGCTTTTCAAGGGGCGATTTATATTTTGATAACTTTTTGTCTTTATATCCTTTGTGCTCTAATTCCCCCTTGGGGGTCAGGGGGAACCTCAGTGCTCTTATTTCTTCTTTATTGCAAATACATCATCTTTATCCGTAACACGTAGTGTCAGGAATCCTGCAATAATCATCGATATGCCACCAAAAACAATTGCATAAATTGCTTCACCACCGAAAAGGTGCTTTGTCATGGCACCAAGGATCGTTGCAGCCAGAATCTGCGGAAGCACAATAAAAAAGTTAAAAATACCCATGTATGTACCCATTTTCTCCTGTGGCAGAGCACCGGTAAGCATCGCATAAGGCATTGCAAGAATACTGGCCCATGCAAGACCAACACAAGCCATACTCACGATAAGCATATTAGGATCCTTGAAAAAGTACATGGAAACAAGTCCGAAACCACCAACAACAAGTGAAACAAGATGCGTCATTTTTCTTGAAATTCTTCTTGCGAGCACAGGGAGTAAAAAGGCAAAAATTGCAGCAAAAAGGCTGTAAGCACCAAAAAGCACTCCTACCCAGTTTGCTCCCTCATTGTAAAGAGCGGAGGCGGTATCATGAGTACCATAATGGAATGCCGTAATAGCAGGAGTAGAATATATCCACATAGAGAAAAGTGCCAGCCAGGTAAAAAACTGAACAACCGCCAGCTGCCCCATTGTTTTTGGCATGTTCAGCAAATCAGACATAATCTCTACCATACCATTCTCATTATTGCTCTTCTTAAATAGCGCAGAAATGAAAAAGATCACGCCAAAAAGGGCAAGAATTCCGCCAAGGATATAAACCTCCTTTTCAAAATCAAGAAAATATACTATTGCAGCGATAATAAGACCACTTACAAAGAAATATAATCCTGTAATAGAGAATTTTGACGTTGAGATTTCTCTGCCAAAATGTGCATCGTCATGACCACGGGCGGTTTTCTTCTCCTCCTCATCAAATGCAGTCATTTGCTCGGGAGAATACTCTTTTGTTGTAAAAACAGTAACCAGAACAGCTGCAAGGAATACGATACCACCAAGGTAGAAAGACCATTTTACGGTTGGCGGAATGGGTGATGCACCAACAGGTTCGTTGGAAACATTAAACCAGTTTGCCAGAATATACGGCAATGCTGAACCGACAACCGCACCAATACCAATAAAGAAACTCTGCATGGAGAATCCAAGGGTTCGTTGCTCAGAAGGAAGCATATCACCAACAAAAGCACGGAAAGGTTCCATAGAGATATTGATAGATGCATCCATTATCCAAAGCATACCGGCTGCTATCCACAAAGCACCGGAATTTGGCATAATAAAGAGCGCAGCCGAAGCCATTATAGCTCCAACAAGAAAATACGGCCGACGTCGCCCCAGGCGCGTCCATGTTTTATCACTCATATGGCCAATTATAGGCTGAATAATAAGTCCGGTAACGGGGGCAGCAATCCACAAAATCGGAATCTGATCCACATTTGCACCCAAAGATTCAAAAATACGGCTCACATTCGCGTTCTGCAAAGCATAGCCAAACTGGATACCCAGAAATCCGAAACTCATATTCCAGATTTGCCAGAAAGATAGACGTGGTCTCTTTGCCATGGTATTTTGGTTTAATAATTAATATCTAACAACCGGCATCTAATAACCGGCATCCAATAACCGGCATCTAATAACCGGCAACAAAAAACAATATTCTCCTCTTTTTGCTTCGATACTAACAAAGAAAAATAAAAAAAAGCTTTGTTCATAGCTTTATTGCAAGAAATAGAGGCTTTTAAACGATGCAAACGATTGCAAATGTTTCCAAAAACAATATAATCGGTTTCAATCCGCCAATTTAGAATCGTTTTAAGCACATACTCACAAATACAAACTTATATTTGTACAAAACCGAAAGAAAAACATAATTACTATGGACAAATCAGTAAAAGGAACAAAGACAGAACAGAACCTGCTGAAGGCATTTGCAGGTGAATCGCAAGCCAAGAACCGCTATGAGTTTGCTGCAAAAAAGGCAAAAGAAGAGGGATACGAGCAGATTGCTGCAATATTTGAAGAGACAGCTCTTCAGGAGCAGCAGCATGCAAAGCGTTTCTTCAGCTTTCTGGAAGGCGGAGTAGTAGAGATTACTGCTGCATACCCTGCAGGTATTACAGGCACAACAATGGAAAACCTGAAAGAAGCTGCAGAAGGCGAAAATGAAGAGTGGACGGAGCTCTATCCCATGTTTGCAGAGATTGCAGAAGAAGAGGGATTCAAAACTATCGCCACAGCTTTCAAAATGATTGCTAAAGCAGAGAAAGTGCATGAAGACCGGTATCTGAAACTGCTTGAAAATGTTGAAAAAGATCAGGTTTTTGAAAGAGAGGAAAAAGTAGAGTGGTACTGCCGCAAATGCGGTTACGTTCATGTTGGCACCAAGCCTCCGAAGAACTGCCCGACATGTTTACACCCTCAGGCATATTTTGAGCTCAAGAAAGATAATTATTAGACTGTCACGACGATGTATCCATCGTCGGTATGTCACCGTTACAGACCTGTCAGGTTTTGAAAACCTGACAGGTCTTTTTATGATAGTGCCTTCGGCTACGCTCAGGCACCTTCAACTCAACACCCAAACGTATCCGGAGAGGTGCTCGGGCGGAGTCCGAATCAATTCTTTCCGTAACAAGTTGTACCTTTACACGTCATTAACCCGGAAACTGATTAAACAAATAGCAATATGAAAATTCGTACACTTTTGATGCTGGGCGCTATATTCCTGTCGCTCAGTGCGTTTTCACAGCAGGAAGCGCGTATTCTCCGCTTCCCTGCCATTCATGGCGATCAGGTAGTATTTACCTATGCCGGCAACCTTTATACTGTAAATCATGACGGAGGCCTCGCACGCCGCCTTACCAATGATGAAGGTTTTGAAATGTTTGCGCGCTTCTCCCCTGACGGTGAGAATATTGCTTTCACAGGCCAGTATGACGGCAACACAGAGGTTTATACTATGCCGGCTGAAGGCGGAATACCTCAACGCCTGACGTACACTGCCACCCTTGGACGTGATGATGTAGCTGACCGTATGGGTCCCAATAACATTGTTATGACATGGACTCCCGATGGCGATGAAATCGTTTATCGTTCACGGAAGCAAACTTTTAACTCCTTCGTTGGTCACCTTTATAAAGTTAATAAAGAGGGTGGTCTTTCTGAAGAGCTTCCCTTTGCTACAGGTTCATGGATCTCGTATTCTCCTGATGGCAAAAAAATCGCATTTAACCGTGTGATGAGAGAATTCAGAACATGGAAATACTACGAAGGTGGTATGGCTGATGATATCTGGATTTATGATGAGAAAACTCACGACGTAAAAAACGTCACCAATCACAAAGCACAGGATATCTTCCCTATGTGGCATGGTAACACGGTTTATTTCTGCTCCGACCGCGATCGAACAATGAACATTTTTGCTTATGACACCGAATCCGGTGATATCCGCAAGATAACGAATTATACAGAGTATGATGTAAAATTCCCTTCCATTGGAGACAATGCCATTGTTTATGAAAACGGCGGATACATTCATATTCTGGATCTTACCACGGAAGAGACCAGAAAAATCTCTGTAACGATAGCCGACGACTTTCTTGACAGCCGTACCGAACTCAAAGATGCTTCAAAAAGTATCGCTTCATACGATATCTCTCCTGATGGAAAGCGTGTAACCTTTGGCGCACGCGGTGACATCTTTACCGTACCCGCAGAATCAGGAATCACCCGCAACCTCACAGAATCTTCAGGAGCACACGATCGCTATGTTGCTTGGTCTCCCGACGGTAAATACATTGCTTACCTCAG
>PKSY01000032.1 GCA_002869405.1 Marinilabiliales bacterium | reverse complement strand
CAATGAAGATGGATATAAAACGTATTTAAAAAACAACTTCAGTGAAAATGACCTTTGGATTTGCTCTTTTAATACTCAGTTCACAAAAAATAACCAATGGAAATTTTGGCAGTATTCTCATAAAGGAAAAATAATTGGTGCAGAAGGATACATAGATTACAATGTCTTTAATGGTTCTGTGGATCAATGGAATGAATACATCGACTAGAACATCATTCCCCACCGCAACCTTCCCCACCCCTTCCCCGTATAATCACGCATGCGCATGAAAAAAATCGTATGGATTATTGTATTACTGGCGTTTGTAATACCTTCATCGTTCGGGCAAACCGCTGATACTCCATGGTCGTTCGGTATGGGCGTTAACTTTGTCGACCTCGCAGCTCCGCAGTTTAAGGTCGCAACACAATTCCGTAATGCCAATTGGGAAGGCCCGTCATCAGGACTACCCATACATATCGAAATGGGCCGCCGCATTAATCCTTCTCTCAATGTAAACCTCTCCTACAGCATGGTGAAAATTGAGGATATCTCAAAATATGGCTCCGGCACACGTTTCGAAAGATATAACCTTAACATCACAGATCCTTACTACTGGGGGCTCTTTGGTCAACTGCAATACTCTTTTGCCAACGGCTATATCCTGAAAGAAGATGCACTTCTTGACCCTTATATATCCATGGGACTGGGAACATCTCGCGTATCAGGCCTCGACCACCTATCCACAATTATGAGTACCGGCCTCGACATGCGCTCCGGAAATATCGGCTTCAATGCAGAAATCGGATATGCGTATATGTCAGACCGTGAAGATTATATCAGGTTTAAAATGGGCTTCAAGGTTTTCATAGGAAAGAAAAAAGCAACTCCGGAAACTCCTGAAGTGCCGGAACAACCGCAAGAGATTGCCGATGAAACGCAGGAAGATGAAGATCAGAAGAAAAATGACGGTATTAATATCACCATAAATATTGGCACTATGGGTGGACAACCTTATGTGCAGGCCTCCTACCCATCAGAAAATGGCGAAGTGCAGACTATTGAGAATGGACAGAATCCTGCGCAGCCAAATAATGCGCAACAAACAACTCCATCACAAAACACTAAACCTCTGGAGGAGCAATCAATAGAGGAACTGTTCGATGAAGTTGAAGACAAACAGACAGATAATAACAACCAGCCACCCGATGATGACAGCGAGATCAGCATCACCCCTACTCCTGCATCTTTCCCTTTTCCGAAAGGCAAACGAATTCATTTTGATATTGATAAATATGAAATAAAACCCCGCTCATTCCCCTACCTCAATGAGGTGGCAAAACGTCTTAAAGAGAACCCAACATATCTGGTAAGAATATCAGGTCATACCGATGATTCCTATACACGGGAGCACAACTATGAGCTATCTGAAAACCGTGCTTTTGCAGTTCAGCAATATCTTATTGAACAGGGTGTAAACCCGGCGCAGATTCTTCCGCCTAAGGGCTATGGCGAAGAGCATCCCGAATTCCCAAACGATTCTGATACAAACAGGAGTCTGAACCGCAGGACAGAGTTAAAGCTGATTAAGATTTAGCATTATTCTTCCACACCATCCCATCCTCCACAGCATCCGTGGCAGAAAAAACTTCTCTGGCTTGCTCCAGCAGAGGTGTAAAATCCTTGTACCGATTTGAAAAATGACCTATTAGCAGCTGTTTTACTTCTGCAAGATTTGCAATTGTTGCTGCCTGCCGTGCTGTGCTGTGCATATGATCGGAAGCCATATCTGCCTTGTCATCACCATAGCTGGCTTCATGATACAAAAGATCCACACCTTTAATATAAGGTATGATACTTTCCGAATAACGTGTGTCGGAGCAATATGCATAACTCCAGGGCTGTGACGGTGGCTTTGTAATCTTTTTGTTTGGTATGACGGCACCATCAGAAGTATTGTAGTCCTCTCCTGCCTTCAGACGCGGGAACCACTCTATTGGTACNGACGGATATTCAGAGGCTGCTGCGGACGGCGAAAAAGGTATCCGGATGTTGGCAACCGATGCTCAAGAGGAATAGAATACACCTCTGCCTTTTCATCACTAAATATCATTTTATGCTGCGAAGTATCCACCGTATGATAAAACACCTCATATGCCAGTTCATGTCTTGCATAACTGAGGATCAGCTTCATCATCTCCTCCAAGCCTTCAGGACCAAAGATATGCAGCGGTGTATTTCGTCCCTGGAGATGCATGGTAGAAATAAGTCCCGGAAGACCGAAAAAGTGATCCCCATGAAGGTGGCTGATAAAGACAGCATGGATTTTCAGCATCTTCACTCCGAAACGCTGCATCTGCACCTGTGTTCCCTCGGCACAGTCGATAAGGTATATCCTGTCATCTATCGATAAAGCATGCGAAGACGGATTCCGTTGTGGCGTAGGAATAGCGCTGGAGGACCCGAGGATTGTCAGGGTTTCGTTCATAGGGCAAAGGTAGGGATTACAAGTTTACGTGCCAACAGGTCGGCGGGTTCGGCTCCGCTCACCCACCACCGAGGTGCCTGAGCGGAGTCGAAGGCACCAAATAATAAAAGGACCACCCTTCCGGGCAGTCCTTCATATATAACTGTTGAATGATAATCCTTATTCTTCAGTCTTGGTTTCTGCGTCTGCTTCAGGAGCTTCTTTTGGCTCTTCAGCCTTGGGAGCTTCTTCTGCTTCAGGAGCAGCTTCTTCCTTAGGAGCTTCTTCTGCTTTTGGAGCTTCTTCCTTCTTGGCTTCTTCAGCCTTAGGAGCTTCTTCCTTCACTTCTTCTTTCTTAGCAGCTTTAGCAGCAGGCTTAGCAGCAGCTTTCTGCTCTTCCTTTTCCATATCTGACTTCAGAGATGCAAGAGCTTCGAGGTCACCAAGGGTAGTTTTTTCAAGGCCATCGTTGATTTTCTTCATGGACTTGCGTGCGCTACGCTCTTTGGTTGTCTTTTGCTCATATGCTTTTGCCTTTTCAGCCATTTGCGTATCCTGGAAGATACGAGTATGAGAGAGGATAATTTTCTTACCTTCTTTGTTGAATTCGATAACTTTAAAGTCGTTAACTTCATCTACGCGGAGGTTAGAACCATCTTCTTTCTGAGTGTGGCGTGTTGGACAGAAACCTTCAACACCGTAAGGCAGAGTTACTACCATACCTTTGTCGTTGGCGCTGCTAACAGTACCTTTATGCACAGAACCTACAGTAAATACTGATTCAAATACATCCCATGGATTCTCCTCGAGCTGTTTGTGACCGAGACTGAGACGACGGTTTTCTACGTCAACGTCGAGTACAACAACATCGATTTTTTCACCAATCTTGGTAAACTCAGCAGGGTGCTTAATTTTCTTCGACCAGCTAAGGTCTGAGATGTGGATAAGTCCGTCAACACCTTCTTCAAGTTCTACGAAGATACCAAAGTTTGTGAAGTTACGAACCACAGCATTATGCTTGGAGTGTGCAGGATATTTTTCAGTAATATTTGCCCATGGATCCGGAATCAGTTGTTTGATACCGAGTGACATTTTACGAGCCTCGCGATCGAGAGTAAGGATAACAGCTTCTACTTCATCACCTACTTTCATGAAGTCCTGAGCGGTTCTGAGGTGCTGTGACCAGCTCATTTCAGAAACGTGAATCAGGCCCTCAACGCCGGGAGCAATCTCGATGAACGCACCATAATCGGCAATAACCACAACTTTACCTTTAACCTTGTCACCCAATTTGAGATTTTCATCAAGAGCATCCCAAGGATGAGGTGTAAGCTGCTTGAGACCAAGAGCAATACGTTTTTTATTATCATCAAAGTCGAGGATAACCACCTTAATTTTCTCATCAAGAGTAACAATCTCTTCAGGATGATTGATACGTCCCCATGAGAGGTCAGTAATGTGGATAAGACCGTCAACGCCACCAAGGTCGATAAATACACCGTAAGAAGTGATATTCTTAACAGTACCTTCGAGTACCTGACCTTTTTCAAGTTTAGCGATAATGTCAGCCTTCTGGGCTTCGAGTTCGTCTTCGATAAGTGCTTTATGCGATACTACAACGTTTTTATATTCCTGATTGATTTTCACAACCTTGAATTCCATTGTTTTATCAACAAATACGTCATAATCGCGGATAGGTTTAACATCAATCTGAGATCCTGGAAGGAAAGCCTCAATACCGAATACATCAACGATGAGACCACCTTTTGTGCGGCACTTCACGTAACCATTAATGATTTCGTCTTTTTCATGTGCTGTATTAATACGTTCCCATGACTTGAGTACTCTCGCTTTTTTGTGAGAAAGAAGGAGCTGACCATTAGGGTCTTCCTGACTTTCCACATAAACCTCAACAACGTCGCCGCTCTTCAGATTCGGATTGTATCTGAATTCGTTAACAGGAACAATACCATCGGATTTGAAGCCAATGTTAATAACTACCTCACGGTTGGTTTTAGCTACAACAGTACCATCAACAACCTCATGTTCCGCAACCTGACTAAGGGTTTTGTCATAGAGATCTGCAAGCTTGTCGCGCTCACCTTCTGAATAAACTTCCTTTTTCTTACCAACAGAATCCCAGTCAAAAGAAGGACGTTCATCCTTGTTAAGTTTGGAAGCTTCTGATTTTTCTTCAGTCTTTACCTCTTCCTTAACTTCAACAACTTCATCTGTTTTTTCTTCAGCTTTCACCTCTTCCTTCACTTCAACAGTCTCTTCTGTTTTTTCTTCGGGTTTAGCTTCTGCTTTAGGAGTTTCTACTTTCTCGTTCTCAGGTTGAGCAACGGGAGTTTCCTCAGGTTGAGGAACGTTTTTATTTTCTTCTGCCATTATAAAATGGTATTACTGTGGTTCAACGGCAAAACCGGGTTAAACAATTGTTTTCAGTGCTTCCGCGGGGCTCCCGGATGCCGTTGATGTTATTTCCGGCGCCATTCCGCTAAAAGGGCTGCAAAATTACGGTTTAATTTCTTAATAAACAAACCCTTAATAGGGGAAAATCGGGATAAACCGTCCCGGCATATAAAGATGGACATTGGCTCTTATACATTTTTTTTGGGTACGCAGTGTTTAAACAGTGT
>PKSY01000326.1 GCA_002869405.1 Marinilabiliales bacterium | reverse complement strand
CCTTAGGCTCCGCTCGCCCACCTTAGGCTCCGCTCGCCCACCTTAGGCTCCGCTCGCCCACCTACCCGCCATGCTGCAACATGGCCATGAAACACGAGCCGCGTTGCGATGACATTTTTTATATTTTTGCATTTAAAGAAAAGAAGAACAATGAAACACCTTGGCACCACCTTTATACTCACCCTTTTATTTGTACTATCATTATCTGCAGTAAAAGCTCAGCATACCGATGACAAATGTCACATCTGGGTTGATTCAGTGATGAATGAACTTTCCACGGATGATAAAATTGCCCAGTTAATCTCCATCCGGACCTATAGCAATAAGGATGAAGATTATTATAAAGGTATTGACAAAATTGTAAAACGCCACAAAATCGGTGGGTTGTGCTTCTTTCAGGGCGGACCGGCACGACAGGCGGAACTCACAAACCGCTGGCAGGCCCTTAGCGATGTACCAATGCTTATTGCCCTTGACGCTGAATGGGGACTTGGTATGCGACTCGATTCAACCATCTCCTACCCCCGACAGATGACCCTTGGAGCTATACAAAACGACAGTCTGATTTATCAGATGGGCCGGGATATTGCAGAGCAGCTAAAAACCATCGGTACACAAATTAATTTCGCTCCTGTTGCTGACATCAACTCCAACCCTGAAAACCCGGTTATCAATACTCGTTCCTTTGGAGAAAACAGAGAGAAAGTTGCCAAAAAAAGCATTATGTATATGCATGGTTTGCAAAACAATGGAATTATTGCCACTGCAAAACATTTTCCCGGTCATGGCGACACCGATTCAGATTCTCACCATACCCTCCCGGTTATAATTCACAACAAGCAACGCATGGACTCTCTGGAGCTCTATCCTTTCAAAGCTATGATTGATGCAGGTCTGGGTGGTATTATGACTGCACATCTGTATATTCCTTTATACGAACAACGAGAAAACAGAGCATCAACTTTAAGTAATAACATTGTGACAGGACTCCTGAGTGACTCACTGGGTTTTGATGGACTAAAAGTCACTGATGCGTTGGATATGAGTGGCGTAACAAAGTACTTTAAGCCGGGCGAAACCGAACTCGAAGCCTATAAAGCCGGAAATGACATCCTTCTGCTGGCACTTGATGTTCCAAAAGCTATCCGCAAAATAAAACACTTTGTAAAGGAGAGTGATGAAGGGTTGGCCTAGCTGGACCGAAGGTGCAAAAAAGTTTTGACAGCAAAATACATGGCAGGACTGGCAAATTATCAGCCTGTTAATCCGTCGGAAGTAACAGAATGTGTTAATTACAACAAATACCAACCTTTAAGGAGAGCCCTTTATCAATCATCGGTTACAATATTAAAAGACAGTGATTCATTGCTTCCACTTCTTCCCTGGAAAACCGGAAAAACAGCATATATTCATATCGGCAATAAAAATCATCGGCACATAAACTCATTCATTTCCAGATATATTCCTGTGGATACATATAGCATCCCGCTGGATTTCAATCTGCGCCAATGGGATGATTTAAAAGAAAAGCTATGCGGTTACCAAACCATTATTACAACTATCCATACATCGGATAAGAGTATGAAGAATGGTTATGGTATCTCACCGGAGCTAAAAGCCCTGTTATCAGATCTGGACAGATCACATGACCTTATAGTTTGTTACATAGGAAATCCTTATGGATTATCGAATTTTGAAATCATTTCCGGTGATGCGCTGGTATTATCGTATGAAGATAATTTCACAGCCAATGATATGCTGATACAATCGGTTTTTGGTGCGTATAATGTGAATGGAGTGCTTCCGGTAAGTATTAATGATTCGCTGAAAGAGGGCTTTGGAATTATCCGTGAAGCCACAAACACCTTGCGCTACGGATGTCTGGAAGATGCAGGCACATATCAGCACGTCCTCGCTCCTATTGACAGCATTATCAATCATGCAATTGCAAATAAGGGAATGCCCGGATGTCAGCTTTTTGTGGCAAAGGATGGTAATGTAATCATCAATAAAAACTATGGTTATCACACATATGAAAATGAAAAAGCTGTTGGTGAAGATGACATTTATGATGTGGCAAGTATAACCAAAGTTGCTGCCACCACCTTAACGATGATGAAACTTTATGAAGAGGGCATTATTGATATTGATCACAGGCTCTCCCGGTATCTTCCTGACTTACTGCAAAGCAATAAAAAAGATATTATCATTCGTGAGATGATGGCACATCAGTCGGCACTGCAGGCATGGATTCCGTATTATCAGAATACTGTGGATGAAGAAGGCAGCCCATTACCGGAATATTATACAGAAACTCCGGATGCAGCACATACTATTTTTATTAATGATAAGATGTTTCTTCGGAATGATTACCCATTGATAATATATGATACGATACGTAATTCAGAATTGCGGGAGACGACGGAATACAAATACAGTGATTTGGGTTTTATTCTGCTTCACCGCACAATCGAGCAGCTTACCAATCAACCACTGGAGCGGTTTGTGGAAGAGAACTTTTATCAGCCCTTAGGTTTACACCACATAGGATACAACCCATTACTATGGTATAAAAAGGATGATATTGTTCCTACAGAAGAAGAACCCTATTTCCGTAAAGGATTGATTCACGGCACTGTGCACGATCCGGCGGCAGCAATGCTCGGCGGGGTATCCGGGCATGCAGGGGTTTTTAGCAATGCTCACGACCTTGGAGTAATTTTGCAATGTCTTATTCAGGAAGGTAATTATGCGGGTATACAAGTTCTTGATTCCACCGTTATCCGGGAGTTTACAAAGTGTCAGTTTCCTCTTAATGAAAACCGCAGAGGCGTTGGTTTTGACAAGCCACTGCTGGACTTCTATGCAGATGGTCCGGTATGTAAAGGGGCTTCACCTTCAAGTTTTGGTCACAGCGGTTTTACAGGCACATATTTCTGGGGCGACCCTGAAAAAAAACTTGTTTATGTATTTCTTTCCAACCGCGTTTATCCCGAGGCTTCCAACAATTTGATTCTCAAAGAAAACGTCCGTACCAGCATTCATCAAATTTTATACGATTCTCTTTATTAAAAAAAAATTTGTATCTTTATGAACAAACAACTAATCGTACTGTTAAGGTATAGTATTAAAGTATTTAGTTCATTTTATTAATGGGTCACGGTCGGGAATGTAGCTTTTCTTTTCTGAGGTTTGGTTTTCCACTTTTCAACTTACTTCCTTTCATACTACATCCTGACCGTTTTTTGTGCCTTCCAGAGTAAAAAATTGAGTTTTTCATAGCGTATTTTAGTTTGAGCGATGTTGTCGTTGTTGACTGTTTCAACCCACGTAGCCTTGACGAAGAAGGGGGATCAGGTTCAAAAGTTGGGTCACGGTGGTTTTTCAAAAAATATTACGCAGAGTTTATTTTTGTTTTCCTTGAGTAAATCGTTAGGTGGCGAAATAAAATCACAATATGTAAATATAAATCATTTCACGAAAACATTTCTCCCAATTCAATGTTATCAATACCGAAAACAAAAAACAATAAAACTATGTCAGAAATTACATTAAAAGGAAACCCTATTCACACTTCAGGTCAGCTTCCTGAAGCAGGAACAATAGCCGCAGATTTTTCGTTAACAGGCAGAGACCTTGGTGAGGTAAAATTATCAGCTCACAAAGGCAAAAAGGTGATTTTAAACATCTTCCCAAGTCTTGACACTGATGTATGCGCTGCATCAGTAAGAAAATTTAATCAGGAAGTATCTGATCTTGAAAACACAGTAGTTATCAGTATTAGTAAAGACCTTCCTTTTGCCCATGGACGCTTCTGTTCTACCGAAGGTATTGAGAATGTTATCACAGCATCCGAGTTTAAAAACTACGATTTCAGTAAGGCATATGGTCTTGACATTATCGACGGACCGCTTGCAGGCTTGCATTCGAGATGCGTAGTCGTTGTAGATACCAAAGGTAAAGTAGCTTATACAGAGCAAGTACCTGAAATCACGCAGGAGCCTGATTATGAAAAGGCAATTGAAGCTATAAAAAATCTATAAAAAGACAGATTGAGACAACTTATTATTTGCTCACATAAAACAGTGTTACAAGGTAGTTCATTTATGAATTGCCTTTTTTTTACCGTATAGTGACGTCCGAACCCTTTATTCCGCATGTTAAAATTATAAAAGTCCTAACTAACCTCTTTTGGCGGAATAAAAATAGCCCTTAAATCCAATATCTAAAACGAGCCATGCGGACATAGAGGTTCGACGTATTGATGAATATTAAAATTTTCCTTTGCAATCGAATGCGGTCTGTTTGTTATAAAATTTTGTTAACCAATTAACACTAAATCCATAGAATACTTTACATTTGCGATTCTGACATTTTCGTCAGGGGGGAATATGTTTTTATGATAGTGATAATTGTTTGGTTTTGAACTAAACATAACAGTTTATTATATGTTATAGGTGGTATTCGTAACCTTGCAAACTACAATAAATTATATAATCGATATGGAAGATAAACTCCAAGTGCTGACAGAAAAAATCTATTCTGAAGGCGTTACCAAAGCAAATGAAGAGGCTTCGAAGATTATTGATGATGCCAAAAAAGAGGCTGAGTCTATCGTAGCAAATGCGAAAAAAGAGGCTGAAAAAATTGTTGCAGATGCCAACAAAAAATCTGAGGAGTTGCGCAAAAATGTTAGCAGTGAACTGGCAATGAGCGCCAAACAATCAGTAGCAGCCCTGCGGCAGGACATCGTCAACCTTATCACCGTAAAGGTGGCAGAAGGAAGTGTTAAGAAAGCATTTGATGATGCTGAATTTGTTAAAACACTACTTGCCGAAACTGTAAAAGGCTGGAATGTCTCCGGAGACATGAAAGTAACAGTGCCGGAGAAAGATGCAGCCAAACTTGAAGACTATATCAAGACCGGCATTGCAAAAACCATCGACAAAGGCATTATCGTAGAACATGATGGTGACATCAGAGCCGGCTTTAAAGTAAGCCCTGCAGATGGTGGCTTCCAGGTTAGTTTTACCGACGAAGACTTTGAGGCGTTTTTCAAAAACTATATCCGCCCGAGAACTAACGAATTACTATACGGAGCTGAATAATTATGAGCCGGAACTATTATTGTTTAATTGCAGGACTTCCGGAGATACAACCCGACCAAACCAAAAAGGTCTTTTCCCTTTCTGAGTTTAAAAGCGAGCTTGAGGAGCAACTTCATGCTGAAGATTTTGAACTGGTAAAACAGCTTTTTCACATTTATGATAATGAGAATCTGCTGAACATGATTCAAAAAAGAGCTTTTAACGAAGAAACACCCGCAAACCTCTCGCAGCAGGAGCTGGAAGAAGAGATTCGGGAGCCGGGAATGCTGAAGAACTATATGTCGGATTTCATTACTGAGGTGCAGGCAGATGATAACCTCGCCGCTGATGCAGTGAAAATGGAAAATGCACTTACGAATGCTTATTACAGCGATGCCGTAAAGTGCAAAAACCCGTTTCTCTCACAGTGGTTCGAATTTGATCTCACTCTGAGAAATATCATCACTACTCTCAATTGTAAAAAACACGACATTCCTGTGGAAGGTCAGTTAATGGGTAATTATGAAATTAACCATACCATGGCCAAAAGTTCTTCCAAGGATTTGGGTATCTCTGTAGAAGTACCGGAAATAGAGCGCATCGTCCAGATATTTGAAAACTCAGGGCTGATGCAAAGAGAACGATCTTATGACCTCTTCCGCTGGGAGTGGCTTGATCTGCATACAACTTTTAGCTATTTCTCTATTGAAGTAGTGCTAAGTTATGTGATTAAGCTCATGATTGTGGACAGATGGATGAAACTCGATCAGCAGACAGGAACAGAGATGTTTGAACGTCTGCTCAATGATATAGAAACAAGTTATCAATTTCCTAAAGAATTTAATATAAATGAAGGCAAACGATAAAAAGACAAACGGTGTCGTTACCGGTATTATCGCCAACCTGGTGGTAGTGAAGGTAGATGGTCCTGTTGCGCAGAACGAAATCTGTTATATCAAGCTGGATAAGAGCAACCTTATGGCAGAGGTGATTAAAATCACCGGCGACAAAACCTTCGTTCAGGTTTTTGAAAGCACCCGTGGTCTGAAACCCGGCGCTGAGGTTGAATTCCAGGGACACATGCTTGAGGTAACACTCGGCCCCGGAATCGTATCGAAAAACTACGACGGTCTGCAAAACGACCTTGATAAAATGGACTCTACTTTCCTGGTTCGTGGTGAATATACCTTCCCTCTCGACAAAGAGAGAGAGTGGGACTTTGAACCCATTGCAAAAGCAGGCGAAAAAGTAACTGCTGGTGCATGGCTCGGAGCTGTTATGGAAAACCGAATCAAGCACAAAATCATGGTTCCTTTCAAAATGGCTGACCAATACACTGTGAAGAGTGTGGTGAAAGCCGGTAAGTATAAAATTGAGGATACCATTGCAGTTATCGAAGATAAAAACGGTAAGACTTTCGACATCAACATGATTCAAAAGTGGCCCGTTAAACAGGCGATTACAGCATTCAAAGAGAAGCCACGTCCATTTAAAGTAATGGAGACAGGTATCCGTGCAATCGATAGTCTGAACCCAATTACTGAAGGCGGTACAGGATTTATTCCTGGTCCTTTTGGTTGTGGTAAAACAGTACTTCAGCACGCACTGGCAAAGCAGGCCGATGCCGATCTTATCATCGTAACGGCTTGTGGTGAACGTGCCAACGAGGTTGTGGAGATCTTTACAGAATTCCCTGAACTGGTTGACCCCAGAACAGGAGATAAGCTGTATGACCGTACTACCATCGTTTGTAATACTTCCAACATGCCTGTTGCGGCTCGTGAAGCATCGGTATATACTGGTATGACCCTCGCTGAGTACTATCGTGCTCAGGGTCTGAAGGTTCTCCTTCTTGCGGATTCAACATCACGTTGGGCGCAGGCATTGCGTGAGATGTCCAACCGTCTTGAAGAGCTTCCCGGACAGGATGCCTTCCCTATGGATCTCTCGGCAACTATCGCCAACTTCTACTCTCGTGCAGGTTTCGTTTACCTGAACAATGGAGAAACCGGTGCGATTACCTTTATAGGTACCGTATCTCCTGCCGGTGGTAACCTAAAAGAGCCTGTAACAGAATCTACTGCCAAGGCTGCCCGTTGTTTTTACGCCCTTAACCAGGAGCGTGCCGACTCCAAGCGTTATCCCGCAATCGACCCGCTGGACTCATACTCCAAGTATCTGGAATATCCGGAAGCTCAGGATTATCTTAAAGCTAACGTAGGTGAAAACTGGGTTGAAAAGATCATGGAAGCGAAAAACCTCCTTCTCAGAGGTAAAGAGGCAAAGGAACAGATTAACATCCTCGGTGACGACGGTGTACCTATCGATTATCACATCCGCTTCTGGCACTCAGAGCTTGTGGATTTTGTTATCCTCCAGCAGGATGCATTTGATGAGATTGACTCCTCTTCTTCTATGGAGCGTCAAACCATCATGATGGACAAGGTACTGAATGTATGTCATACAGAATTTGATTTTGAATCTTTTGAGGAGGTAACCCCTTTCTTCAAAGAGGTTATCAACAGCTTCCGTCAGATGAACTACTCAGAGTTCAAATCAGATAAATACTATAGCTTCGAGAAAGAAGTTGAAGCGAAATTATCAGAAAGGAGAACTGCCTAATGGAAACACAAGCATTTCAAAAGATATACACAAAAATCACCAATATTACCAAAGCCACATGTTCGCTGAACGCAACAGGTGTTGGTAATGAAGAGATGGCCTTTGTACACGGCCGTAAAGCTCAGGTGGTAAAAATCCAGGGTGAAGATGTAACACTTCAGGTGTTTGCCGGAACCGAAGGTATCCCAACAAACGCTGAGGTTGTATTTACCGGTAAGCCACCAACCCTTAAGGTAAGTGATGAGCTTGCCGGACGTTTCTTCGACGCCTATGGTGACCCTATGGACGGAGGTCCTGCCATTGAAGGTGAAGAGCGTGAAACAGGTGGTCCTTCCGTGAACCCTGTTCGTCGTATGCAGCCTTCTGACTATATTGCAACAGGTATCGCAGGTATCGACCTTAACAACTCACTGGTAACAGGACAGAAGATTCCTTTCTTTGCAGATCCTGATCAGCCTTTTAACCAGGTAATGGCAACTGTGGCACTGCGTGCTGAAGCCGATAAGATTATCCTCGGTGGTATGGGTCTTACCAATGATGACTACCTCTATTTTAAAAATGTATTTGATAATGCAGGTGCACTTGACCGTATCATCAGTTTTGTGAACACAACAGATAATCCTCCAGTGGAGCGTCTGCTGGTTCCTGATATGGCGCTTGCTGCTGCAGAATATTTTGCACACGATAAAGGTCAGAAAGTACTGGTACTCCTTACGGATATGACACTTTACTCTGATGCCCTCAGTATCGTATCGAACCGTATGGATCAGATTCCTTCCAAGGACAGTATGCCTGGTTCTCTCTACTCAGATCTTGCAAAGATCTATGAGAAAGCCGTACAGTTCCCCGAAGGTGGTTCTATTACAATTATCGCAGTAACAACACTTTCCGGTGGAGACATTACCCACGCGGTACCTGATAACACCGGTTATATTACCGAGGGTCAGCTCTTCCTGCGTAAGGATTCTGACATTGGTAAAGTTATCGTCGATCCATTCCGAAGCCTCTCCCGCCTGAAGCAGCTCGTTATTGGCAAACAGACACGTGAAGATCACCCTCAGGTGATGAACGCTGCGATTCGTCTGTTCGCTGATGCTGCAAATGCGAAGACTAAGCTGGAAAATGGTTTCGACCTTTCTGATTATGATGAACGTGCGATGGATTTCGCCAAGTCTTATTCTGATGCCCTGCTGGCTATTGATGTTAACATCGATACCACACAGATGCTGGAAACAGCATGGGGACTTTTCGACAAGCACTTTACCAAGGCAGAGGTGGCTATTCGCCAATCGCTGACCGAGAAGTACTGGCCCGAAGGGAAGAAATAAGATTATTAACGACAATAAACGTTTATCATGGCCATTAAATTTCAGTATAATAAAACGTCGATGCAGGATCTCAACAAGCAGTTGAAGGTTCGTGTCAGGGCGCTTCCAACCATCAAAAACAAGGAGTCTGCGCTCCGGATGGAAGTGAAGAAAGCCAAAGACACTGCCGAAACACTTGACGAGACTCTCGATGCAAAGATCAAAGAATACGAACATATGGTCAACCTGTGGGCTGAATTTAATCCTGATCTTATTATAATTGAGGATGTTTCCCTCTCTGTAAAAAAGATAGCAGGTGTAAAAACCCCCGTCCTTGACGATATTAAGTATTCTGTTCGTGAATTTAGTCTGTTTAACCAGCCTGTTTGGTTCCTTGATGGTATTGCCATCCTGAAGGACCTCTCGAAGATTGCCATTGAAAGAGAAGTGTTCCACCGCAAGATGGAACTGCTCGATTACGCGCGTCGTAAAACAACCCAAAAGGTAAACCTGTACGAAAAAGTACAGATACCCGGGTTTGAAAATGCAATCAGAAAGATTAAGCGATTCCTGGAAGATGAGGAGAACCTCTCCAAATCAGCACAGAAAATCGTGAAAAACAAACAGGCAAAACAAGAGGAGGAAAGATCATGATAGTACCGATGAAAAAGTACTCCTTTATGGTATATCACAAAGAATACCAGGAGTTCCTGACAAAAATCAGAGAGCTTGGCGCAGTACATATTATTGAAAAAGAGGGATCGCTGGAAGAAAATCCGGAACTGGATCAATTGCTCTCTCTGCACAAAAAGTATACAGCTGCCATTAAACAGCTTTCACGACAAAAAAACGAAGATAAACCCGCCTCTTCAGATGACGGACTTACATTGCTCAATCGTTTTGAAGAAAAAACTGCAGCAGTTGAAAAGGCTGCAGCCATGATGATTCAAAATGAAAAAGAGCTTGCACAGTTCGAGCCCTGGGGAAACTTCAGCTGGGAAAGTATAAAAAAGCTGAATGATGCAGGTTTTCATATCCGCTTCTTCTCCTGCCCTACCCGCAAATTGCAAAAAGAGTGGGAAGAAGAATATAATGTATTCTATATCAACGAAATAAGCTCCGTAGAGTATTTTATTACTGTAACGAAAAATCCTGAGTTTTATATTGATGCTGATGAGATTCGGTTGCCCAAACGCTCCGCCAAAGAGATTGTTGAGGTGCAGAAGAAACTTGAAGCAGAAATTTCTCAATATAAAAATGAGATTCAGGTAATTGCAGAAACAGCAATTCCTGTCTTGAAGCAGGCAAGAGATCAGGTTCAGGAGGAGATTGATTTCAATAAAGTGGTTCTTAATACCTCACCCGAGGCCGAGAACAAGGTGATGGTGCTGGAGGCATGGGTATCGGAAGAAAAAACTACCGACCTGAATGCTTTCCTGGACACCACAGAAGCCTACTATGAATTCCGTGATCCTGTTGAAGAGGATAAAGTTCCGATTAAATTGAAGAACAATCGCTTTGCACGTCTGTACGAGATGATTGGTGAGCTATACTCATTACCAAACTATAATGAGCTTGACCTCACTCCTTTCTTCGCACCGTTCTATATGCTTTTCTTCGGATTCTGTCTTGGTGATGCCGGTTACGGTTTACTCTTTATCATTGGAGCCCTTTTTGCACGCCGCAAAGCGAAGCCTGCGATGAAACCTGTTTTCAGTCTCGTGATGTGGCTTGGTCTTGCAACGGTAATTATGGGTGCTGTTGGTGGTACGGTATTCGGAATGAACCTTATCGAAGCGGATGTTCCATGGCTCGATGGTGTTAAGCAGTATATGCTTGATCCTGACAAGCTCTTCAACCTGGCCCTTATAGTTGGTGTTGTACAGATCATCTTCGGCATGTTCCTTAAGATTGCCAATATCACCAAGCGTAAGAGTTTCCGTTATGCATTCAGCACCGTAGGATGGCTGATTCTTATCCTCGGAGGTGGAGCGGTATACGTACTTACTTCACAGGAGATCCTGACAGGGACTGCTGCTGATATTGCACTCTACTCAGTTCTGGGACTTGGTGGCCTTTTCATCCTTGTACTTAATGATCCGAAACGAAACGTCTTTATGAACGTTGGTTCCGGACTATGGGACTCTTATAACATGGTAACAGGATTGTTGGGAGATGTGCTTTCGTACATCCGTCTCTTTGCACTGGGTATCTCCAGTGCGGTAATGGGATTTGTATTCAACGACCTGGCAATCAGCATGACAAGTGACATGCCTATCGTAGTAAGTCAGTTGGTAATGGTTATCATTCTTCTTATTGGTCACGGTATGAACATCTTCATGTCAGGACTTGGATCGATGGTACACCCTATGCGTCTTACTTTTGTGGAATTCTACAAAAATGCAGATTTTGAAGGTGGTGGCAAGAAATACACACCTTTTAGTAAAATAGTGAAATAAGAAATCGGTTGTTGGTTGTTGGTTGCCAGTTGTTGGTTGCCAGTTGTTGGTTGCCAGTTATCAGTTGCCGGTTATTAGTTGAAAAATAATTAGAAAACATTAATACTTAAAAATCAAAGATTATGGAACCTATCATTTTAGCTTACATCGGGATCGGAATTATGGTCGGTCTTTCAGGAATTGGTAGTGCATACGGCGTATCAATGGGCGGTAACGCTTCAATTGGCGCGATGAAGAAGAACGACGAAGCGTTCGGTAACTACCTTGTATTAAGTGCATTACCAGGAACACAGGGACTTTATGGATTCCTTGGATACTTCCTTCTTCAGGGTGCATTAGTTGACGGCATGGGCTGGGGTCCTGCCGCAGCAATTTTTGGTGCCGGTCTGGCATTAGGCCTTGTAGCACTCTTCTCAGCAATCCGTCAGGGCCAGGTTTGTGCCAACGGTATCGCAGGTATTGGAGCCGGTTACGATGTATTCGGTAACACACTGATCCTCGCTGTATTCCCGGAGCTTTACGCGATCGTTGCCCTCGCAGCAACATTCATGATTTCGTCTGGTCTCTAAGAGGTAAGAACAATATTAGATTTGGAATGGCTGCTCCGTTGGGGCGGCCTTTCTTCGTATTGGGACACAAAGGGCTCTAAGAGAAACAAAGGGCACAGAGAAGATTGCTGTGTTGCTTAGCATCTTGAAAGTTGATTGTAGTTTGGCTTATATTGGGACTGGGGTACAGGGATGAACTTGCACCTCTGATGAGATGCTTGGCAACTGGTTTATTTGTTAGTGGACTGTTTGTTGGGACACAATGGACACTAAGAGAAGCAAAGGGGCACGGAGGCTGCTGTGTTGCTAAGCATCTGCCAAAGAAATATAAAGGTGAAGTTATACAATTGACTGCAATACCAAATGGAACGTGAAGTTTTCCGGGATGCTAAGCAACTTGACTATATGTGGGAGGTTGCTTGCGACACGACCCTGTAAATTATTCAAATATCTAATAATAAACGGATTAACAAAGAATTTCGAAGTATCCCTGGGTCACAAACCACCATCTTTTGCATTAAACAATAAAAGGGAAAATTCTAATATAACATGTTTCCCTTTTAGGAAATTAATTGTAAATTTGTAAGGAAATAAAAATGGTACGATTTAATGTTCGTTTATTGAAGCAAGCGAATGATTTTTTATATACGCTTGACTTAAAAACAAAAGAAAAGGTTCTTCTAAATATAAAAATCGCACAAGAGAAAAACGACCCGATTCTTTTAAAAAAGATATCAGAAACGATTTGGGAGTTTCGAACTTCATATATGAAAAAGGAAATCCGATTATTCGCATTTTGGGATAAAAGGAATAATCAAAATACGCTTGTAGTCGCAACACATGGCATTATTAAAAAGAGTAGAAAGACGCCAAAACGAGAAATTAAAAGAGCTGAAAACATAAGAATACATTATTATGAAAGAAACAAATAAAAATGGTGAATCCGGACCAATGAAGACCTACAGTCTGGAGGAAGTCATAGACATGCATATCGGCAAACGCGGTACTCCCAAACGTGAAGAGTTTGAATTTGAACTCCAACTGCATCTTCTGGGTGATATGATTAAGAAAACCAGAAAAGAGCAAAACCTGACTCAGGAGCAACTGGGAAAGCTGCTCGGCGTACAAAAGGCTCAAATATCCAAAATCGAAAATAATGTCAAGGATGTGCGGATCTCTACCATTATGCGAGTATTCAAAGCATTAAAGGCGAAGGTTACGATGCGCGTGGAATTTGATAAGGAGAATGTGATGGAGATTGGGTAAAAATTTTACGGCTCAGACCTGTCAGATTTTGAAAACCTGACAGGTCTTGATCTACCATAAATACCTTATCTTAGTAAGATTAAACATCAATCAACAAAACCCTTAATCATGAAATTCAAATCGCTCCTTCTGATAGCTTTTATTTCAAATGTGGTATTCTTCAATACAGCATGCAAAAGAGATTCAAAATCATGCATTTATCCTTATGTATCCGAAAATATTGAGGTGCCGGAGGATGTATTCCGCCCCGGTGGCGGTTCCAGTGGTATGGTGCAGATTTCTGACAACCAATACCTCACCGTATATGACCTGAAACGCTTTGAAGATGGTCCCCGCATGGGTCTTGTTACCATACTTCCCGATGACCTCAAGGTGGAGCCTCTTGAGGTAACAGGATGGGATGAAACGGGTATTTCCAGCGATCTGGAGAGCATCTGCGCTATTCCCGGAAAAGCAAATCAATTTCTTATGGCCGAATCAGGCGCCTGGCAGGAAAACACCGGAAGGATTTTTCATGTACGCCTCGACACCTCTAACTGTACTGTAACGGTATTGGGGCATTTCAACATCCCTGAGATTCATCCTAACGACTTTGGTGTTGTGGGCGATCAGTATGAAGCCATGCTGTGCCTCCCTTACGAAGAAGAGAAAGTTATTGTGATCCTTGGCGAGCGTGGAGGATCAGAGGTGAATCCTAAGGGTATCATCCGTTGGGGAGTGGCAGATATGGAATCATATGAACTCGCCATAGAAGGTGCAGGATTGAAAGGGATACAGGTGAGTGCGCCCGGCGAATGGACGCAGGAGACTCATCGTCATATCACCGACTTTTTTATTGATGAAAAAGGGTTCTTATGGACTGCAGGCTGCGAAGATGTTGGAGACCTCGGTCCATTCTACTCAGTAATCTACAAAGCAGGAATGCTTAACAAGAACAATACAGATCTTCCAATAGATACTTCCATCGATTGTCTGACCTATAAAGTTATTGATGGATTTAAAATAGAAGCTCTTTCGGGATCGGCGGCAGGAATTGATGCAACGCACTCTTTTGGTACAGAAGATGAGCTTTTTGGTGGTGTCTGGAGACCGGTAAACATCAAATAATACCCACCGACTTAGCAAAACGAATCGCTTCATGGGTGTTTTCCGTATTCAGCTTTTCAATAATATGCTGGCGGTGGTTATTGACAGTATTTACACTTATAAATAACCTCTGGGATATTTCTTTGCTTTGATACCCTTGAGACAATAGACCCAGTATCTCCGTTTCACGTGCCGTAAGCATTGAGGCTGAAGAATTATCATCATTAAAAAGCATTATTTTTCCTGTGGGAATATGAAAAACTTTGCGCAATAAATTTTCTGAATCAGTTTGTCCGGGCAACATATCATTCAGAATCAAAACCATCCATGTATTACCTAATCTATCCTGCTCAAGGATTACACATTGCTGCAAAAAAGAATACAGATTACCTGCCGGATCGGAAAGATGATACTCAAATACCAGTTTATATTCTTTGCGCTTTTCATGCTCCTTTTCTGCAAGCCACGAAAATGTTTTCTTAATGGTATCAATAGTAAAGGCCAGGTCTTTTTCCGGCATAAGATCCATAAAATAGGATGGTTCTTTTTTAAAGAGGTCGTTTAAAGGATACTGCAAATGCGCATCGAAGCGGGAACGCAAAAAGGCATATTTGCCACGATGCATATCAAAAACTGCAACAGAGCTGTTTTCCACTTCAGAAACCGTATTAAGAAGCTCCACCTTTTTCTCAAAAGACTCATAATCAGATGCATCCGGAGCGCATTCCATCACATTAAACAAACGCTGAAACTTCTTCTTTAACCCTGATCGATCCATTGTCTTGTTATTGGTTATCAGATAATAATCAGTATCCAAAACAACAAAAATAACAAACAGTGAGGATAAATCTATGCCAATCAGTATCAAAATGATGAATAATCACTATTTACTCTCTTTAATCTCTCCTCTACTTTTGTAAAGAACATAAATTATACGGTTATGCAAAACGATATTAAAACACTACAGCTTTTTTACGCCGGTGCGCTGGCTGATTCTGTTAAACACTATCATGACGCGGGGATTCTTAAAGAGGTCACTGAGAAAAAGGCAAAACTACAGTCAATAACAGCCGGGCCGCAACTTAAACAACTGGGAATTAATACTCCGGAGGAACTCTTCAGTTACTTTTCACGCGTTTTTGGATGTATTCAATGGAGTTACAAAGCAGATCCAAATCCTTCAGCCACAGGAAAGCACTGTCTGCTCTGCAGTATTGCAAAGAAGATGAATACTGCAAAACCATGCAATATCTATTGCATTAATCCATTCCGGGCTTTTCTGAATGCAATGAATCCTTCACATATACTGGAAGTTAAAGAGACACTTTGGGAAGGCGAGAAATGTGTTTTTAATGTAAAAAAGAATACCGGATTGTAAGTAACAGTAGTTAATAATATTTAAACGATGATTTAACAGAATACAGAACAAATTGTGTAACTTGCTTTCGAAACTAACACAATTTACCATGAAAGCATTTAATACAGTTCTACTTTCCTTATTCGTTTTATTTATCTCCGTTGAATGCAGCAGGACAAGTCACGACCAATCAGGTAGCCTGCTGCCTTCTAAAATTGAAGCTGATTCAGGCCAGCAAACTGCCAAAGGTTATGTTTTTCACGACAAAAATAATAACCTGATTAAGGACAGCGAGGAAAAAGGGATATCCGGCATTATCGTTTCCAATGGCGCAGACCTTGTGCAAACTGATGAATCAGGCATGTATGAGATTCCTGTATCTGAAGATGCCATTGTCTTCGTCATTAAGCCAGCTAACTGGAAAACTCCGGTTGATGAAAACAATCTTCCACAATTTTTTTACAGACATAATACCTCAGGTTACCCTGAAAACTATACATTCCCCGGAGAAGAACCCACAGGAGCACTGCCGGAATTCATTAATTTTCCATTATATCCTTCACCAAGCCCTGAACAATTCAAAATTGCAGTTTTTGGTGATACTCAGCCCTATAATATTGAACAGGTCGATTTTATTGCCGAAGATATTGTAACGGAACTTATCGGTCGCAGTGATATTGCTTTCGGACTTACAATGGGTGATATTGTTGGTGATCATCTGGATCTTTTCAATCCTTTAAATGAGGCTGTAGGCAAGATTGGGTTACCATGGTATAATGTGATGGGAAACCATGATATCAACTACATGTCTCCCAATGATGAATTATCTGATGAAACCTATGAACGGGTATACGGACCTGCAACATATGCTTTTGAATACGGAAAAGTGAACTTCATTGTTATGGATGATATCATTCATGAAAGCGAAGCCGGATCGCACAATTACACCGGAGGTCTCAGTGAAGACCAGATAATGTTTATCCGCAATTATCTTGCTACGGTTCCAAAAGAAAATCTTGTGGTTTTAAATATGCATATCCCATTTGAGACAGGCATGGAAGGATATGATAGTTACCGCGATGAAGATCAAAAGGCAATTTTTGAATTAATGAAAGAATTCCCCCACACCCTTTCTATTTCAGCACACACACATATCCATGATAACATCTTCTTTCACAAAGATTCTTCGGCATGGCTGCAGGAGAAGCCTCACCACCATTACAACACCGGTACAACTTGTGGCAGCTGGTGGACAGGGTTTCGAGGAGAGACAGATATTCCTCACACTATGATGCGCGATGGTACACCCAACGGATATTCAATTATATCATTCGATGGAAATCAATATATTACTGACTGGATTGTAGCAGGTAGTAGTGAGAACCATAAAATGAACATTCATGTGCCACGCGGGATTGAAGCCGGCAGCTCTGATACTGTGCTCCTGACAGTTAATTTCTTTAACGGCTCTGTTGAATCTGACGTTCAGTATCGTATTGATGGACTTACAGAATGGAAAACCATGAATCAGGCATTTGAATATGATCCGTATTTTATGAAATTGGTACAACGCTGGAAAAACATAATCAACCTTGGATTTCAGGAGCAATGGGAAAACGACACCGAAGCTTCAAAAACAAAATTCCCGGGATACAAAATTCCGCGTCCTGAGAAATGTACTCATATTTGGCAGGCAAACATAGGGTCTGAATGGCCTGCGGGAAGACATCTTATCGAAGTTAAAGCTACCGACAGGTATGGAAGAACATTTATTGATTATCATCCAATGAGAGTTGTTAAATAGGTTGTTCTTGTGTTTTTGAAACGTTTAACATAACAGTTTGGAATAATTCATTATCTTTATCCTCAACCTGTAAAAAATACTTTTGGGTTGTAACTAAACTGATCAAATAAAACACATTTTTATTGCATATGACTTTCGTAAAAAAATACGGGCTCAATTTACTATTATTGCTTTTTGCTTCACATCTGCTTCATGCCCAGAGCACACTAACTGTTAATATTTCAGGCCTGAAAAACACTAAGGGCTCGATTGTGCTGGAGTTGTGCAACAGCAATGATGAAGTAGTTGCAGGTGTAGTACAGGAGATTAAATCCCCTAAATGCATTTTAACAATTAAGAATCTTGCGGATGGCGATTATTCGTTCAGGTATTTTCATGATGAAAACAGAAACAGTGAACTTGATACAAGATGTTTTGTTATCCCCAGAGAAGGTTTTGGATTTTCCAACAATGCAAAAGGGAAATTCGGTCCACCGGACCACGAGGAAACAATTTTCAAAATCACCGGCGACACAACTGTTAATGTAAAGCCTGTATATTATTAAAATCTTGTTTTATGGAAATACCGGAAATCGTTGCTCAGGATATTGAGAACCAAACCATAACCAATATCGAAACCGTAAAAACCTTATGGTCAAAAACATACAACACCGACGGAAAACCTGACTGGTCGCATATTATCCCTTTTTATCACGAAGATATTAAGTTCCGCGATACCGTTCAGGAACTGCACGGCATGGAAGATTTTAAGGCTATGACTGAAAGGCTCACCAAACGGTCAAAAGACCTTACTATGGAAATTGTCAGAGCAGTGATGGCTGATAAAACGGTTTTTATCGAATGGGAGATGACCATTGGCTTTAAAAAATATCCGAACTCTGTGATGTATGGTGCCAGCAGACTTACCCTTAATGATGAAGGTAAAATCCTGGAACAGCGCGACTATTATGATTTATGGGGTGATATTTTCGATAATATACCACGCTTCGGGAAGATGTACCGGCGATTTATGCACAGAAAATTCGGTTGATATTATGAAGAAGAAAACCAGACAGTATATTAAAGAATACAAATGGTCGAATGTGTGGGCTATGATAAAAAATAACCGCAAAGACCCGAAAATTTGCACCGACAGGTTTTCAGGAAAACTGGTTGTAATTACAGGCGCTACTTCAGGCATTGGTTATCTTACGGCAAAAAAATTCGCAGAAATGGGAGCGGATTTATTCTGCATCAACAGAAACCTTGATAAATCTGAAAAACTAAAACAAGAGATAGAAAGCAGCTATAGCGTAAAATGCAAATATCATATTGCTGACCTGAGTAAACTATCAGATATTCACAGCGCGGCAGACACTCTTGTCGCTTTGGATTCTGATATTGATGTGCTTATACACAATGCAGGAGTATATCTTACCAAGCCTGAATATACTGAAGACAATTTGGAAAAAACACTTGTGGTGCATTATCTTTCCACATTCATTATCAATTATAAGCTTCAGCAAAAGCTAAAAGCACAGCATCATGCCAGAATAATAATGGTTGGATCTGAAGGTCACAGGTTCGCTGCCTGGGGAATCGATATTAACGACCTCAATTGGAGAAAGAGACGTTACTCGGGACTAAAAAGCTATGGATCAGCCAAAACAGCTCAGCTTCTATCCATGATAATATTTCATGATATTTTTCAGGATTCAGGAGTTACAATAAATACAATGCATCCCGGAGCTGTAAAAACTGAAACCGGACAGGAAAACGGTCCGGTTTATAAGTGGTTTAAGAGAAATTTTCTCGATAAGACTTTGCGTCCGGTAGGGATATCGGCAGATGCAATTTACTTTCTGGCCGCAGATCAGTCGATGAAAAGTGTCAGTGGCAGATTTTTTAACCTTACTACAGATGAAGACCCTGCGCCACCGGCAACAGACCGGGAAGTGGCAGAAGAACTCTGGAAAAAGAGTATTGAATTGAGTATACTGAATAATAATTAAAAGAGTATAACAAATGAGTGAATACAGGTATCATAGCATTGTTGTCGGTGGTGGAGTAGCAGGACTAACGGCCGCAGCATATCTGTCAAAAAACGGTTTTAAAACACTTCTCATTGAAAAAAATAATCAGTGCGGAGGCCTCGTGAATTCATTTAAAAGAGAAGGATTTCATTTTGATGCAGGCGTCAGAGCGCTGG
>PKSY01000324.1 GCA_002869405.1 Marinilabiliales bacterium | reverse complement strand
CAGACAACAATGTTTTTATTTCCCAGACCCTCTTTCTCAAGGGTAGGCCCGAGGTGGTTTTTGAGAAAATAACGTTCCTCTTCTGCCGTATAAACACATGACTCCCAGGTCTGAACTGCCATGGGCTCATTCTGAATCGTTAAGCCCCAAACAGGCATTCCCTCTGCTTCGTAGGCTTTTATGAATTTCGCATAATACCTTGCCCAGGAATCATAATATTCAGGAAGAAGTTTTCCTCCCTTTAACATATCTTTCTTTCCTTTCATGAATGCCGGAGGGCTCCAGGGGCTTACATAGAATAGCAGTGAATCTGATGCAGAGGACATGGCGAGCTTTATCATTGGGATACGATGCTTTCTGTCATGCTCAATGCTGAAGGTCTCCAGCAACTTGTCCCCCTCTTCAATATATGTGTAACTTTCAGAGCTAAAATCACAACTATGTATGGTTGTGCGTAAAAGAGTATAATCAATGCCATCCACACCGAAATATGCATTGATGAACTCATTCTTCTTTTCATCGCTAAGTTTATAAAATACTTCAGCAGATGCATCAGTGATGGCACCACCAATTCCAATAAAGGTCTGAAACTGTTTATCCGGATTTACAAAAATGGCAATTTCCGTCTCCAGTGGTTGATTAGATGTGTGAAAATCAGCATTCTGTGTTAAGGATAGATTGTGATCAGAACCTTTTGATGAAGTGTAGACTTTAACCTTTTCAATTGCATTGACACTAATTTTTGATTCTATAATTCTCTGTTCGGGAATGTTATGCGAACAGGAGAAAAACAAAAAAAAAGTGGCTATTATAATCAATGTCTTTTTCATGATTTTTGAATTAGTTTTTCCATATGAAAGTTCCGACAGATTTTGCTTCCAGTGTAGGAGTTATTAAGACCTCATTCCATTCGATGTTAAAACTCTGAGTTATATCCGACGCATTTAATACGATTATGACAATATCACCATCTGTTGTTTGATAGGCAACATTAGGTAATCCGGATGGCATGTTAGAGTTGATTCTTACCGCTCCCGGTCGTATAAATTTTGATGCATGTGCGATAATATAGTAGGCTGGGTTTCTTGTTACAATATCGCCATCGATTGTAAGAGCCCCGAGACATTCAGTGCAACCGCCGGAAGTGTGTGGTTCCAGGTTCGAGTTTGCTGCAAGGTTCCATTCGAGCACATTCTTACACCAGTTTCGTGGTGCCCCGATTATCAAATTCTGCATATGCCAAAGCATATCTTCACCAAAATTCCCCGGCGCCCCAATCCACTGTTCCGTGAAATACAAATTCTTGTCGGGGTGTGCATTATGAACTTCACTTAAATTACCAATCTCACCACCGTAAAGATGAAAAGCAGAACCATCAACGTATTTTTTGGCATCAGGGTCATTCAAGATTCCAATTGGATAATCCGTTCTGTCTGCATTATGATCGTAGATAATAATCTTAGTTTTAATCCCGGCAGCTTCAAGGGCAGGTCCAAGTGATGTTTTTATAAATTCAGCCTGGTCTACAGCAGGCATATACATACTGGGGTTATTACCGGGGTGCAATGGCTCATTCTGAATGGTTATCGCATCAATAGTTATTCCCTCTGCAGCCATTCCCTCAATGTATTTCACAAAATATCTTGCATAGGCTTCATAGAATTCTGGCTTTAACTCACCGCCTATGGTAGCACCATTAGTCTTCATCCAGGTGGGTGCTGACCAGGGAGACCCAAGGATTTTGATATCAGGATTAATCGCAAGGATATCATTTAATATTGGGATCAGATATTGTCTGTCAGGGTCAAGGGAGAACTGTAGCATTTCCTCATCGGTTTCTCCCTGCGGAAGATCATTATATGAAAAAGGCGCAACATCCAGGTCTGACGCGCCAATACTGATCCTGAGGTAGCTGACACCAATATTTTCATCATCATGAGCAAACAGCTCATTTAGTATTTTTGCTCTGCCAGCATGACTCATACGGGACAGATGCATTGCGCTGCCCCCCGTTAATGTAAAGCCAAAACCATCCATTTCCTGAAATCTGTCATCGGGATTTATTGTAATTGTTGGATAACTGTTTTCTGAAGCCTCTGTAAAGGTCACATTCTGCCTGCTGAACTTTGCTATTCCATTATAGGTTGAGAGAAACAGGGTGACATCAACCTCTTTACCAGTGACAGGGGGAGGTGGTATAATCTCAGGCTCCTCAGTACATTGAACTCCCATAATGCTTGAGAAAAAAAACAGAGAAAAGATATGTAGCTTTAATTTATTTGTCATAATGATCTTTTGTTTTGAGTTTCTCCGAGCAAAGCTATGTTTTGTACGTATAGTCTTTTAATAGGGGTTCAGGAAAAAAAAAGAAAGATGCCTCAGGCTCCAATTCCATCCCGGTCAACGTTACATTTAGAGGCATCTTCTTTTTTAACACAATCAATCTAATCTAAACTAACTATTGATACATTATCTATAATTATACCATCAGCAGTGAAATTGAGTCCACCGTTTTTGATTACGATATAATATGAGCCTGCATCAAGAGATATCTTCCCATCAGTATCCTGACATGAAACAGCTGCCATTGATCCTGTGTATGTACTATTTGTGTCACCACAATCCCAGGTATTGAATGCGAGAACCTTTGTAGCACCATTGTCACCATTATAATCGCTTCCATCAACAGGTGCTTCGGTTCCTATCCATACTTCAAACCAAACATCTGAAATACCATTGGTTGTGATGTCGAGGTCTACCTGATAGTTTCCTGACGTTTCAATTGTAATTTCCTGGTTGATGCCCACGTGAGGATCATTAACCCATTCTTCAAGAATAATTCCCTCATTAAATACGGCAACACCTTCATCGATGGAAACAGTGCCTGTATTATTTGGGTTGTGTTGGATAATATTCCATACTGAAGCATCATCAAATCCACCATTTGCAACGTAATTTGTTGCTGCCGGATTGATTACAGTAATCTCTTCGGTATGATTATTAGTTCCGCCTTCACCTGTTGCTGTAAGAGTTACGGTGTAGGTGCCGCCATCCGCATAAGAGTAGGATGGGTTTTTTTCTGTAGAAGTGCCGGTTCCATCACCAAAATCCCATGCATAGCTTGTTGCGTACATTGAGTTATTTGTAAATGTTACATCCAGGTCAGTTACTGCAAAAACGAATGCAGCAAGTGGAGAGTCAACTACCGGTTCCTCTTCCTCACAAGAGTTGAATAAAACCAATGATGTTGCGAAGATCATCATTACTGCGAGAACTGAAAATTTTCTTCTGTTTTTCATTTTTCTTTGTTTTAGGTTGTGTGTTAATATGTTTTATTGGTCAAAAATTGATATATGTATTTCTTAATTGGAAGGATTTGGGGTTAAAGCTGTATTGCGGTCCAACTCCTGTTGTGGAATAGGAAGAAGGATTTTTGCCTCAGACATGGCATAGTTTGTAGGTTGATTATTTCTGAGGTCAATTTCTTCTAATTGGTTCATGGTTTCCACAGCCTTTCCGTAACGTACCAGGTCATCCCATCGTTGTGCTTCCTGAGCAAGCTCCAGCCTTCGTTCATGCAGTATTGCCACTCGCAAGGCCTCTTTGCTGCCGGTTTGTTCACTTGTTAATGGGTCCAGGTGAACGCGGTTACGGATTCGATTTACTTCTAGCGCAGCCTGTGCAAGCATCCCTGACTCATTCAGCGCCTCTGCCTTTAGCAGCACAATGTCACCATACCGCAGGATGTACTGATGGTCTGTGCTGGCCCATCCCATGGCATTTTTCCATTTATACCCAAAGGCAACGTTATTAGGTTTTGGGTTATCATTGGTGGGCTGTTCAATGCCCCAGTATTCGTCAATCCAGCTTACATTTTCAAAGATTACGGTTGCATTTTTTCTGATTTCATCACCCTCCGCATCAAAAGCAGCTACCAGATCGCGGGATGGTGTAACAAATTTTCTCCATGAATCTCCACTAAGTGAAGGAGGAAGCAAAAGCTGAGGTCCCCAGCTGCCTTCATCGCCACCGATATACTGAATTTCCAGAATCGATTCATCATTGTTGTAGTGGGAACCATCAAAAAGCTCAGTATAATCAATCAGGCGGTAGTTTGCTGTACTTGATTCAACTTGTGCAATATAATCCAAAGCGGTATTGTATTCCGGATCAGGCTTCTGCATGCAGGCTTTTGCTGCTAACGCATTTGCAGCTCCACGGGTTGCCCGGGCCTTGTTGATACTTGCGTCGTTGCCATATGTATCCGGAAGTAAGGATATTGCGAAGTTAAGGTCAGTCAAAATCTGTTCAAATACCTGCTCAGCAGTTGAACGTGGGATGTTTACCGCTTCAGGAGCCGTGGAGGATGTTGGTTGCAGAATAAGCGGTACACCACCATACATATTAACCAGATTGTAGTAATGGAAGGCTCTAAGGAAGTATGCCTCACCCTTAATTTGGTCTCTGCGGTTATCTGAAAGGTTTGGGTCTTCAATACCATCAACTTTTTCAAGTACAATATTCGCTTTTAAAATGGCATTATAGGTATTTGACCAGCTTTGATAGACTTTTGAATTGGTTGCCGAAATGGTCAGGTAATCCATCTCGAAAATTTCCGGATTATCACCACCGGCATAGTGGTTGTCCGATCTTACATCCTGAAAAAGAATATTATTCCAAACATAAGCATCCGACTGGAATGATTCATAAGTTCCGGTCAGTGCAGCCTCTATCTGATCTAAGGATTCATAGGCTGTGGCCGAAGCTTCCTGCGATATTGGCTCAAGATCCAGAAAATCTTCACAGGAACAAGTAGCTAAAAGCGTAAGGGTAAAAAGTATATAAGTTCTGATTTTCATGTTTTCGCTGTTTTAAAAGGTGATGTTTAAGCCAATGATTATATTTCTTGTCTGTGGGTAGGTGCCGTAATCAATTCCTAACATGGTATTGGATGATCCATACGCATTAACCTCAGGGTCAAAGCCTGTGTAGTTGGTGAGTGTGAATAGGTTTTCACTTGTTATATAGGCAGTGATGTGTTCTATATTGACTTTGGAAATGAACCGTTGAGGAATATTGTAACTTAATGTCACTGTTTTGATACGTAGGTATGAGGCATCCTCAATGAAGCGTGAGGAGATTCTTGAGTTGTCAGTATTTGCCCAGCTGGCTCTTGGGATATCCGAAATATCTCCTGGTTGCCGCCAACGGTTCTGCACCACTGCCAGTTGATTTTTAGGGTCACTCATCGACTCGGAGTCAATGCGTGTGGCATTCAGCATATCATTGCCATAGGTGCCTTCGAGAAATATCGTTAGGTTCAGTCCTTTGTAGCTTAAAGAGTTGTTAAGACCAAAAAAGAAGTCAGGATTTGCATTTCCAATGACTGTTCGGTCCTCAGGATCAGGGGAGAATGTGCTCTCACCGTTGCTGTCGATATAATAGGCATTTCCGGTTGTTGGATCAACACCACCCCAAATATAGCCGTATAGTGTGCCCAGAGGCATGCCCTCTTCCAGAAGTATAGCTTCGCCTCTTCCTGCAATATTTCCCATTGGTAAACTCTCTACCACCAGGTTTGTAACTATGTTTCTGTTAAAGGAGATGTTAAAACCGGTATTCCATTTAATATCATTATTGATGTTCAGTGTGTTTACTGAAAACTCCAATCCTTTGTTCTCTAGGTTTCCGATATTTTGAAGCGCATTATCATAACCCGTACTATGGGGAAGCGGAGCATCCAGAAGCAGGTCATTGGTCTTGCGTATATATGCATCTGCTGTAAAGATTACCCGATTGTTAAACATACTCACATCCAGGCCGATATTTGTTTGGTGCGACTCTTCCCATTTCAGGCTGTTGTTATCCATTGAAGCGGGGTAGGTTCCCGGCAGCGTCTGTCCTCCGATAGGATAATTCGCTCCTGAACCACTAAGTCCGTAATAGGCATAATTCCGAATCTGATCATTACCAACAACTCCCCATCCCGCACGGATTTTTAAATCACTCAGGAAGTTGAATGAATCCATGAATGACTCTTCTGAAATTCTCCAGCCGGAAGAAAAGGAGGGAAAGTATCCCCATCGATTTTCGGGACCAAAAACACTGGAGCCATCAGCACGGAAGTTGGCAGTAAGTAGGTACCGGTCATTAAAGGCATAGTTTAAACGACCAATAAGCGAGGAGTTGGTTTTCTCTGCTTTGGTATTTCCTGCAGAGGTGATAACAGATCCTGCATTGGTGGTCATAATTGCATTGCTGGAGAAGTTCTCTGTAGTAATGTAGCTGTTCTCCCAAAGTGTTTTTTGGACTACACTACCGGCCAATGCCTCAATAGTGTGTCCATTAATCTTTTTGTTATAGCGTACTGTGTTTTCAAAAATCCAGTAGTTTGTGCGATCAGTATTATTTGTGGCAATACCACTTTTAGCCCTTCCATAGCTTGTCAGATAAGGATCGAGGAAATAATCATATACACCATTACTGAAATCAACACCAAGATTACTTTTAAAGGTAAAATCCTTCAGGAAACCGACCTCCACATACATGTTGCCCAGGAAACGATCACTACGGTATAATCTTTCAGATCCATCGGTGCTTGCAATAGGGTTTTCCCAATTCTGGAAAGGATTTGATGTGAATGTGCCATCTTCATTATAAATTCCAATAACACCGGGAGTATTAATTACACCCGTTAATACACCGCCCTGATTTATGGCATTATTATCATTTACATCTACATCAGAATATCTGGTATATGCCATTCTTGTTCCTACCTTTAACCAATTGTTTACTGATTGATCGAGGTTAACCTTGAAGTTGGCACGATTCATTTCGGCACTTCTAACAGCGCCGGTTTGCCCAACCCATCCTCCTGAAATGTAGTAGTTTGTTTTATCGTTTGCTCCTGAAATAGAAAGCTGATAGTTTTGTGATAACCCTCGTTGAAAGACTTCATCCTGCCAATCCGTATTTTTATTGTAGAAGTCCCAGTTGGTAGATTGCCCCATCTCGGTCATTAGTTCACGATACTGCAGGCCAGTTAATACATCCAGGGTATTCCAGACTTCAGAAAAGCCAATGTAGGTATCGAGGCTTACTTTTGTCTCTTTCGATGTTCCTCTTTTTGTTGTGATGATTACAACGCCGTTTGCTCCCTGCGCACCATAGATAGCGGCAGAAGATGCATCTTTAAGAATGGTCATGGATTCCACATCAGCAGGGTTTAATGATCGGGTATCGGTTGTTGGGACACCATCAATAACATATAAGGGTTCGCTGCCGGCAGTAATAGAGTTTGTACCGCGAACTCTGATGCTTAATCCTGCAGATGGTTTACCTGAACCCGTTACCACCCTTACACCGGCAGCACGGCCCTGAAGTAATGAACTGAGGTTAGTGTTTGGGCGCGAATCAAGGTCGTCAGAACCAACCTGTGCCACAGATCCTGTAACATCCTTCTTTTGCTGGCTGCCATATCCAAGAACAACCACACCTTCAATATTAAGTGCATCATCCTCAAGTGTTACATTGATGATGCTGCGACCGCCGATAGTGACCTCCTGGGTTTTCATGCCGACAAAACTGAATACCAGAATTGAATCGTCCTGCGGTTCAACATTAATCTTATAATCACCATTAACTCCTGTGATAGTTCCGTTCATAGTGCCTTTTAATACAACCGAAGCGCCAACGATGGTTTCACCATTTGCATCCGTCACAATACCTTCAATAGCCTTTGTTTGTGCAAAAGCACCGGCTGTAATAAAAAGGCCTAAAAAAAGAATTAACAGTTTTTGAAACGCTGTTTCTTGTAGATTTTTTTTCATAGGTATGTGGTTAAAATGTAAAACGGGTTATTAATCCTCTTTGATAACTATCCAGGCTGAAAGTATGATCATCAGCAGTGGTTATTGCAAATAACTATTATATTCAGGAGTGTTGCTGGTTCTGGTAGTACAAAAGTGGAAATAGTGAAATATTAAAAAACATTAATGTGCTGTAATTTAATATTTTATCTGTTAAACCTTCTTTTTTAAAAGTGGATTATAATGGATATATCCGGATAGATATATAGGTGTTTTTTGATAAAAACAACGTTGAGGTTTTGCGGTGAAGAACTCTTTAAACTGATGTTTTGAGATGGCTAAGGTTATAGTTAAAGATTATTTAATCTTTAGATACATGGATTTTCATAACACGATCTTCAAAGGTATCGCGATCTTCTTTAGCACTATTTTTTACTTTAACACGATAATTGTAAATCGTATTTACGGAGTATCGCAGCAGCTGTGCGATTTTTGAGCTATCCTTTATCCCTAACCGTATAAGTGCAAATATTCTTAACTCAGTATTTAATCGTTCTTCCGATTTTAGCTGGATTTGTTCTTCAGGGACAAGCATATCATTTAATTCCTGCACAAAGTTGGGAAAAATGTGAAGGAAGGTGTCGTCAAAATTGTGATAAAACTCTTTAATCTCAATATCATCTGTCATCTGGGTCTTTGTCTCATTAAATAGTTCCTGTATCTCCCTGTTTGCGATTTTCTTATAAACGCGTTTGTTCGTTTGATCGAGCTTGTTAATGTAATTGGAACAGATTGTGAGAAAGTTGGCAATGTAGTGTTCCTTAACATGATTGGACTCAGATAACTCCTCGTTCTTTTGATTGAGTTTTGCATTGGATGCCGTTAAATCACTGTTCAGCTTTTTCAGCTGCTGGTTTACCTCATATAGTTCGTTCTTTTTGTCTCTTAAGGTTTTTACTTGTCGGTGGATGAAAAACAGTGCTGCCAGCAATAAAACAAGTAAGATGCTAATGATATATACCAGTGTCCTGAGTCTTTTTTTCTGATTCTCAATTTTCAGATTGTAGGTTTCATTAATTACTGGAAAAATTTTCGAAATAACCTTGAATCGCAATTCCGAATTAAAAAATGATGCATCCTCATAAGCGAACCGTATAAACTTATTTGCTCTTTCCACGTCATCTTGCTCGTGCAGAATCAGGGCCAGATCTGTAAGGGAAGCATTATCCTTAACCGATGATTTAATATCAGAGATTGCAGAATGAATTAGGTACTTCATCTGCATCTCTCTTTGTCCCTCCATTTGATAAATCAAAGAGCGTTCAAAAGTGATCAAAGAGTATAATCTGCACCCCGGTGATGATTGTGATAATCTTTTAGTGTTAATCTTTTTTGCATCCAAAAGGTTTCCGGCATCACGGTATCTTTTTTCCAATAGTGATAAATAATCCTGTGAATCATGCTTGAGGTAAGGCATTAAAGAATCAATGTAGATATTTACCGTATTATAATACAAGTGAAAATTTTCATCAATGGCAGTATGAAAACTGATTTCATTAAACACTTTTATCAAAGCATTGAAATATTCAATTTTCAGCACTTTGTTTAAGGTTTGTTCCTCAACCTCTTTCAGTATATCATAAGCTTCTAAATAGTTACCTGCAGAGGCCAGTATGTCAGCCATAATAATGTTGGAGTGACTTATTAACTCTTTGTCATTAAGCTTCTTAGCGATTTGAACGTTAAGCTTTGTATAAAAAAGTGCTGAGTCAAAAGTGTAGGTAAAATACTCTTCTATAAGTTGATTATTGATAAAAAACTGTTGATGGCTGCTGATACCATTTTTCTGCAACAGTACTTTTAAACCCTCAATACGATTATTTTTCTCTTCATCATATTCAGCACGGTGTTCCATTGTATTTTCAAGCGCGAGTAATAAGCTGTCAATCTCAGGCATTGCAGTACTCTGGCCATAAAGCAAAAAGATAAAAAGAAGTCCAAGAATATATTTCATGCGACGCAGGTCATTAATAACCAAAAATACAAAATATATTTACTGCTGTTTGGGAAGACACTAATAAGGTTCAGTTTTTATGTATTTTTTCGGGCAGTCGTTGCATCCAAAATAAAAGGTTACCATCATAAAGATGATAACCTAAAAGTTTTTCGTCGGAGTGGCGAGACTCGAACTCGCGACCTCTTGACCCCCAGTCAAGCACGCTAACCAACTGCGCCACACCCCGAGGCTTGAAAAGAATTGCAAAGATACGCTATTTTTTAATATCTCAAACCTGTATCACCATTGATTTTTATTCCGAATTTTATTTACTTTTGAGCCCGGTTTGAAAAAATCGGTATATGCGTAAACTGCTAATACACATTTGGCTTAATATGAGCGGATGCGAATGCTCCGACAAAAAATATTTTTCACCTTAAGGGAAGATCATTATTGATTCTTCCCTTTTTTTATACCATAATAATGCATAAAACACGAAAAGCTACTCTGCACCTGCACGATGGCCGGACCTTTCACGGCCTCTCCTTTGGCAGTGAAAATCCCGTCGCCGGAGAAATCGTCTTTAACACCGCCATGACCGGTTACCCCGAAAGTCTTACCGACCCCTCGTACCACGGGCAAATCCTGGTCTCTACCTACCCGCTTATAGGAAACTACGGCGTGCCTCAACCTATCCACGATCAAGATACCGGACTGGTCGCCAATTTTGAGTCGGAAAGCATACAGATAGCCGGGCTTGTAATTTCAGACTACAGTGTTGAATTCAGCCACTGGGCCGCCAAAAGAAGCCTCTCCCAGTGGCTCAAAGAGAACAATATACCCGCAATCTATGGCATCGACACCCGCGCTCTTACTCAACATATCCGCGAACACGGCACCATGCTCGCAAAAATTACCTTCGACGACGATATCCCCTGGTACGACCCCAATGCTGACAACCTCGTTTGCATGGTCAGCACCAAAGAAATGAAGACCTTCGGAAACGGAAAATACAAAGTCACGCTGGTGGATTGTGGTATCAAGGTCAATATCCTGCGCTGCCTGCTAAAGCGAGACTGCACTGTGAAGATGGTTCCATGGGATTACGACTTCTCCGACGATGGCAGCGATGGCATCTTCCTCTCCAACGGTCCCGGAAATCCCGAGATGTGCCTCCCGACTATCAATCACCTGAAAAAGGTAATGGAAACGGACAAGCCTGTCTTCGGCATCTGCCTGGGGTCTCAGATCATGGCACTGGCATCCGGCGCACAGACCTACAAGCTAAAATACGGTCACCGAAGCCATAATCAGCCTGTACGAATTGTTGGCTCTGAAAAGTGCTACATTACTTCACAAAACCACAGCTTCGCAGTAGATGTATCTACTCTCAGTAATGAGTGGGAGCCCTGGTTTGTCAATCTCAATGACAATACCTGCGAGGGAATTATGCACAGGACAAAGGCGCTCTCTGCTGTACAGTTCCACCCGGAGGCATCCGGCGGACCAACAGACACAGAGTTCCTCTTCGATCTATTTATGGAGCAGATTATCTTATCTAAAAAATAAAGAAAATGAAATATACAGATATAAAGAAAGTACTGGTGCTCGGCAGCGGAGCACTCAAGATAGGCGAAGCCGGAGAATTCGATTACAGTGGTTCGCAGGCATTGAAAGCGCTCAAAGAAGAGGGTATTGAAACGGTGCTGGTGAATCCTAATATCGCCACCATCCAGACTTCGGAGAAAATAGCTGATAAAACATACCTCCTGCCGGTTAATGCTGCCTACGTAGAGCAGATTATAAAAAAAGAACAACCCGATGGCGTACTGCTGGCTTTCGGTGGACAGACCGCGCTCAATGTCGGGGTGGAGTTGCATCGTTCCGGAGTGCTGGAAAATAATAATGTGCGTGTGCTTGGTACTCCGGTGGAAACTATCATGGAGACCGAGGATCGTGAACTTTTTGCCAACAGGCTGAAGAGTATAGATGTGATGACGCCCCGCTCCATCGCCGCCGCCTCTTTTGAAGATGCATTATCAGCAGCAGAAGAGATAGGATTTCCGTTGATTATCCGTGCGGCATACACACTTGGAGGGCAGGGTAGCGGCTTTTGCAATCATGTGGACGAATTGAAAGTACTGTTAGACAATGCTTTTAGCTATAGTCCCCAGGTGCTGGTGGAAGAATCCCTGAAAGGCTGGAAAGAGGTGGAGTATGAGGTGGTTCGCGACCGTTTCAACAATGGAATCACCGTGTGTAACATGGAGAACTTCGACCCGCTGGGAATCCACACCGGCGAGAGTATCGTAGTGGCGCCATCACAAACGCTCTCCAACAGAGAATACCATATGCTGCGCGAAATCTCCCTCAAGGTGATCAAAGACCTCGGCGTGGTAGGAGAGTGTAATGTCCAGTTTGCTCTCGACCCGAATTCCGAAGACTACCGCGTTATAGAGGTTAACGCCAGGTTATCAAGATCCAGTGCACTGGCTTCAAAAGCAACAGGATATCCGCTGGCGTTTGTGGCAGCGAAGCTTGCTCTTGGATATGGACTCTTCGACCTGAAGAACAGCGTTACACAAGAGACTTCCGCCTTTTTCGAGCCGGCAATGGATTATATTGTGTGCAAAATTCCCCGATGGGATCTGGGTAAGTTCCATGGCGTTTCAGGAATCCTCGGATCCTCGATGAAGAGTGTGGGCGAGATAATGTCTATTGGTCGTACATTTGAGGAGGCTATTCAAAAAGGACTACGGATGATAGGACAGGGGATGCACGGCTTTACTGCCAACAAGGACCTGCGCTTCAAAGACCTCGCCAAAGAACTCTCCGAGCCTACCGACAAAAGGATCTTCATGATTTACCAGGCCTTCCTGGAACAGTATTCCACAGAAGAGATTCATAACCTCACAGGCATCGATATGTGGTTCCTCGAAAAATTGCATCATATCTTTATGCTTGAACATAAGTTGTTGCGATTTAATAATTTGGAAGATCTTCCGTTGGATATTCTTGCAGCGGCGAAAAAATGTGGGTATTCTGACTTCCAGATATCAAGACTGGTATTAAAAAGCAGCGATACAGAGATTACCGCCGACATGAAGAACGTGCGTGAATACCGTAAAAAGCACGGTATTGTGCCTGTTGTAAAACAGATTGATACCATGGCTGCTGAGTACCCTGCAAAAACGAATTATCTCTATCTGACCTATTCCGGTGAAAAGGATGATGTGGATTTTCAACACGACGGGAAGTCAGTTATTGTTCTGGGATCCGGAGCGTACCGCATTGGCAGCAGTGTGGAGTTTGACTGGTGCTGTGTGAATGCGCTGCAAACGGTAAGAGAGCAGGGATACAGAAGCATCATGATAAATTACAATCCGGAAACAGTAAGTACCGACTATGATATTTCCGACCGGCTCTATTTCGACGAACTGAGCTTTGAGCGCACCATGGATATCATCGATGCAGAAGCGCCCCATGGTGTAATTGTAAGTATGGGTGGTCAGATTCCCAATAATCTGGCCATGAGGCTGCATGAAGAAAATGTGAATATTACGGGAACTTCACCACTCTCTATCGACAGTGCAGAAAACAGGCATAAATTCTCCGAACTGCTGGATTCAATTGGTGTGGATCAACCCGAATGGCGGGAACTGACATCACTGGAAGACATATTTCGATTTACCGGTGATGTAGGATTTCCGGTGCTTATCCGACCATCATATGTGCTATCCGGAGCAGCCATGAATGTGGTCTCCAACCTTAATGAGCTGGAAGGTTTTCTTTCTCTTGCAACTAAAGTCTCAAAGCAGTATCCCGTGGTTGTTTCAAAGTTTTATGAAGAAGCCAAAGAGATTGAGATGGATGGGGTGGCTGCCAATGGCGAGATAATAGCATATGCCATTTCAGAACACGTGGAGTATGCTGGTGTGCACTCAGGTGATGCAACGATTGTATTTCCTCCGCAGAGGCTTTTTCTGGAAACTATCAGAAGGGTCAAACGCATCTCTTCAAGGATTGCTGCAGTACTGAATATTACCGGGCCTTTTAATATTCAATTTCTGGCAAGAGATAATTATATTAAGGTTATTGAGTGCAACCTCCGCGCATCCAGAAGCTTTCCCTTTGTCTCAAAAGTATTGAAAATAAATTTTATTGATCTGGCAACAAAAGCCATGTTGGGAATACCTGTTGAAAAACCTTTGAAAACACTTTTTGATATTGATTATGTGGGGGTAAAAGCTTCGCAGTTTTCTTTCAGCAGACTCCGGAAGGCTGATCCTGTTCTGGGTGTTGAAATGGCATCAACCGGGGAAGTAGGCTGTTTGGGGATTAATCTGCACAGCGCAATTGAAAATGCCATGATTTCTGTCGGTCACAGAAAGCCTCAGAAGGGTGTACTTATCTCCAGCGGTACAATGAAGGATAAGGTGATTCTTCTGAAGGCATGCGAAATGCTGGTAAATGACGGTGTGCCCGTTTTTGCCACAAAAGGAACACACGATTTCCTGAAAAGCAATGGGATTATTTCTGAATTGGTCTTCTGGCCTGATGTTGAGGAATCTCCAAATGCATTGAACCTGATCAGGCAGAGAGAAGTGGACATGGTAATTAATATTCCTAAAAACCTTTCATCGGAAGAGTTGCAAAATGATTATACTATTCGTCGCGCAGCTATTGATTATAATATTCCATTACTAACCAATGCCAGACTGGCATCGGCGTTGGTAAACGCATTCTTGCAACATGAAAATACACTGCCTGAGGTTATGTCGTGGAATGAATATTGATCCTGTAATTTTCGTATCTTCGCTTCCGCAGACAGATTATGAATGATAAGGTAAAAAACATCCGTTTTAACTATAAACTCTGGATTGAAACCCATGACGGGAAGAATATCCTGGGTGATGGTAAGTGGCAACTCCTCAGGGATATCGAGGAGACCGGCTCACTGAAATATGCCATGGAAAAAAACGGATGGACCTACCGGAAAACCTGGGATAACCTCAAAAAAATAGAAGATAATCTCGGGTTTCCGATTATTCAAACTACCCGCGGAGGCTGCGATGGCGGATGCACCTCTCTTACCGATGAAGGCAAAAGAATTGTTGAGATTTTTAATAAATTTCATGAAGAATACGACCGCCTTTTCCGTGAAATGAGTAACAGAATCTGTAATGAACTTCTCGATGACAATCAATAGTATTTGATTGTTTATTTTTTTGATGTCTGGTGAGTTTTCCTTTTTTTGTTAATTTGTTTCATTCTCTCTAAGAGTTTATTAACTTTGTAAGTAATTCAATACAGAGTATTTTTAACCATAACCTATTGTATATGCACCGGCTAATCGTTTTTTTAGCGTTCCTGTTTTCAGCTACGCTTATTTTTGCTCAAACCACTCAGGTTTCGATTACTTTTTCAGAAGATGATTTCCTGATCGAAAATTATCAGGATTACATTACTATTAAATCATTGACAGATGATTACTATTACAGAGAGATCCCCGGAGCTCCGGCATTACCGACGATTTCGCTGAAAATTGCAATCCCTGAGAATACTTCTTTCGATGACTATTCTGTTTCAGTAAAAAAAGAAACAATCCTCAACGACTGTACTGTATATCCAACACAACCACCGGTGCCTACCGATGGAACAACAACTCCATGGGTTAAACCTGACCCGGCAATCTACGGGCGTGAAGGTGTATTTCCGGTCAAAGAATCTGAATTCTCGGGCGAGCATACCCTGGGAGCCTATAGGTTTGTGACTGTTGAATTTTCTCCTTTCAGGTATTATCCGGCAGAAAAACGATTGGAAATGGTGAAAAGCGCCGAGGTGAATATCAATACAACTCCTGACAGATCATTAATCAGCAGGGAAAAAACCAATATGCATTTTGAATTGTTGTCGGCCGTGGCGCACAACAGTCAGGACGTGGATGCCCCGTCATCAAAATCGCCGGTCAACGCCAATGATGTGCAATATCTTATCATTACTGATCAAAATATAACCGATGAATTTCAGCCTTTAGCCGATTGGAAAACCCAAAAAGGTGTTCCTGCTGAGGTGATCTCTGTGCAAACTATTCTTGCATCTTATTCCGGTGCTACAGATCAGCTGAAGATAAAGGCATGTCTGCAGGATTACTATAATAACAAAGGCCTTGTTTGGGTTTTGCTCGGCGGAGATAATACGCTGGTTCCTGACCAGGACTGTTATTCAAAAGTAAACACAAATCCTGAAACGGTTGATAATACTATTCCTGCCGACCTGTTTTATTGCTGTTTCGATAATCAGTTTGACTGGAATGCTGATGGTGATGACAAAGTGGGAGAGCTGGAGGATAATGTTGACTTTGCTCCTGAAATTTTTATAGGCAGAGCTCCGGTTCAGACTGAAGGTCAGGCTACCGCATTTGTAAACAAAACATTATACCATATTCAGAATCCGCCAACCAATAGTTTCGCGGGTCAGTTTGTCTCCTGCGGTCTTGAACTCTGGAATACCTGGGGCGGTCATAGTGATGCCGACTGGAGAAGCGAGAATATGTGGAACCAGGTTATAGATCCAATATGGAATGGAACAAAATATAAATATTACGATACTGATACCGACTTCACAGGTGGTGATACCTATGACGTCACTGCATCAAATACCTCTGATATACTTAATGACGGATATAACTTTTTCTGGATGGCCACACATGGCGGTCAGCAGGTGTGGGCTATGGAGTCAGGGAATGGGTTTGATCACAACGATGCTGCAGCCCTGACAAACAATGCCGAGCAGGGTATCATCGTAACAATGGCATGTAATACCAATGCCTTCGAAACTTCAAAATATGCCAACGATCCTTGTCTGAGTGAAGCCTTCCTGAGAAATTCCAATGGTGGGGCAGTGTTGTATCATGGAAGCTCCCGTTTCGGATGGGGTAATGGTAGTGCAGTATTATCCCATGGCTCTTCAATGGAATATGCACGCGACCTCTTTAATGCCCTTTTCAATGGTAACCCGGCAGCACATCCATACGACTTCGCTGCTGTTTCTGCTGAATCAAAACTTGATAACATCGGAAATGCCTCCTCTGAAAACTCTTACCGGTGGCTTATGTTTTCCATCAATAATATGGGTGATCCGGAAATGGATATTCTTACCACAACTCCGCTCGCATTCTCACCTACCTATCCTAATACTGCTGTGGCCGGTATTCAACAAAATATAGTTGTTAATACAGGCGTTCCCGGAGCACTGGTGTGCCTCACTGATGATGATAACACCAGTCCCGTTTATAGTTACGGGCTTACCGGACAAACCGGAGAGTGTACTCTCGCAGTTACCCCAAATGCAGCTCATAACCTTACAATGACAATTACAGCTCCCGATTACATCCCTGCAGAATACACCATAACTGTTGTTCCTGACAATAGTCCTTTTGTTGTTGTGGATGAAATCTTTGCTGTGACTTCCAATGGCGACGGATACCTGGAGGCAGGTGAAACTGCAACTATCGATGTGAGAATTATTAACCTGGGAAGTGTTGCTGCCAATACTGTAAACCTGCAGCTTGACAAGACGGATCCCGATGCGTTTATCACCATAAATGATAATGTTGAAACGGTAACCCAGACAATTAATTCCGGTGATACATTGATTGTAACAGCTGCTTTTTCTTTGGATGTAGCATATGATGTAACGAATAACTATCCACTCACACTAACTACAGGTATCAGCTATGCTGCAAAAGATATGACCTGGTATCCGCAGGATTTTACTGTTTACACTGATTTGGATCCAATGTTTCTGGAAGCTGTTGACGGCGTTGATAAAGTATCTTTGAACTGGCGTGCGCCATTTGGCGGCTGGAATTCTTATTATCCGGGTGGCGGCTGGCTTACTAATGGCGGTTATCAGCGGGCGATGCTCTTTGAAATGGATGACTTTGATTTGAATTACCCTATTGAGATTTCACGCCTGGCATCACAATTTTATGAGGATGACCCATGGAATGGAAGTGATGAATTTCGATTCAATATTCTTGATGCTGCAACGGAAGATACTATCTATCAGACTGACTGGATAAGTGCCGGCAGCAGCGGATATTCCTTTTTTTATTTTGACTATCCTTTGACCATTGAGGCTGATTTTTATCTCTCCGTGGAAGTTATGGATCAGAGTACGGGTTACCCTGTTTCTGTTGTTTCTGAATCAATGAATAGTGATGATACACACTGCTGGGTTGGGGAACCGGGAAACTGGGTCAAGGCAACACATGAGTATTCTCATTACATCTATGTGATGGATGCCAATACCGGAACATCTAAAATGCTTTCGCACTCTTCAAATGGTATATCACAAAAGGCCGCGGCAAAGGATATTCTTTCCGGAAAGGGTTCAAAGGCAACCTTCCAGGGGTATAATATCTATCGTGATGATGTGAAGGTGAATACAACTCCGGTTACCGATAATACTTTTGTTGATGAACCTTCGGCAAATGGTATCTATAAATATAATGTTACTGCTGTATATGCTGAAGGCGAATCTTGTATCTCAAATACAGATTATGGCTCCAGCGTGGATGATAATACTGTCTATTTCGATCATTTTGCAAATTCAGATGGCTGGACCTCTGATAATAATTGTGCCTGGGGAACTTCAACCGATGTTTACTTCTCAGCACCATCAAGCTTTACGGATAGCCCCGGTGGAGATTATCAAAGTAACCTGGAGTGCAATGTTTATACTCATCCACCGGTTAGTATGCTTAATATGAATGCATCTTCCGCAACAGTATCCTTTATGGTCAGGTATAATTTGGAACTCGATTATGATACCTGTTTCTTTGAAGTCACGACTGATATCTATAATCAAAATCAAACTCCGGAGGTGCTTGCATATTTTACAGTAAATAATGATGTATGGACTGCCTGTTCATACGATATTTCTCAATATATCGGACATGGAAAGCTCTATTTTTCCTGGAGAATAAAAACTGATCAGGCGGTAGCTGAAGACGGTATTTATATTGATGATTTCCTTGTAAAAGTGATGGAGAATGGAAATGCTCCGGCACGTTTCCTGGAAGCAAATATTTATAACCAGGATGTGCATCTTTCCTGGGCTCCCCCTATGGCAGGCGGTGAAGGCTGGTTTACGTATTTTAGTAATATCAATGCCTATACTATGGACTATAATGAAAAGGGACAATACATTAACCTTGCAGAGTTTGGAAATGCATATCCCATGGTGCTGGAAAAAGTCATTCACTATTTTTATGATAGAGATGGCAATAACTGGAATGGAAATAATCGTTATTCAATCCGTATTTACAATAAAAACGGACAAGATCTGATTTTTGAATCGGAACAACTTGAAGCAACACATTGGAATAATGAATATGTGCTTCCTGAGCCTTTGACACTTACAGAGGATGTCCTTATTTCAATTAAACCTGTAGCAGGTTCCGCAGGGCCCTATTCACTCCTTGGTAATAATCCGGGAGAAGCTTCAAGAGCTTATTCCGGGAATGCTGAGGAGGGGTGGACTGCTAAAAACTGGAACTGGGCCACAGAGGTTTACATATCAAATCCTGTCATAAAACAAACAGATCTGGTCTGGGGTACCCCTTCTGTGCAGTTGGGGAATCTCTCCAATGACAATTCTGATAATATTGAGCCTATCCCTCTTCCTGAGGATATTATCAATAAAATACCTTATAATACGGTAAATAATTCACTGGCGAAGAATGTTCTGGGATATAATATCTATCGCGATGGATCTTTAATCAATACCTCGCTTGTTACTGATCTTTGGTATCAGGATAAAGTCCCTCACCAGAGTGCTTATGACTATGGAGTAAAGGCTGTATATGCCGCAGGAGAATCAGTGTCAACAGGAGAGCTTGAAATGCTTTGCGATGGTGTTGTAATCATGGATCCTCCT
>PKSY01000296.1 GCA_002869405.1 Marinilabiliales bacterium | reverse complement strand
CATAGACTTTTTCGTTTAGATTGTCATTCCGCCATCCACACTGAGGGTGATGCCGTTAATATAACGTGCCTCATCAGAAGCGAGGAAAAGATATGCATTTGCTATATCTTCAGGTTCACCCAGTGTACCCACAGGAACTTTTGATTCCATCATTTTGAGTACATCTTCCGGCATTTTTCGCACCATATCGGTAAGAATAAACCCCGGAGCAACAGCATTTACTGTAACACCTTTTCGGCCCAGTTCGCGTGCCCATGTCTTGGTCATACCAATAAGCCCGGCCTTTGTAGCCACGTAGTTTGTTTGTCCGAAGTTGCCGTATAAAGCTACTACGGAGCTGGTATTGATAATACGACCATATTTCTTCTCCACCATATGAGGATGTACATGCTTTGTACAGTTAAAAACACCGGTGAGGTTTACATCTATAACCTGTTGCCACTGTTCCGGAGTCATCTTCTTCAATGTGCTGTCGCGGGTGATTCCGGCATTATTAACCAGAATATCAATTGTTTGAAACTCATCTATCACATGAGCAACAGCTTTTTGAACCTCATCATAAGAAGCCGTATTTACATGCATATAAAGCGATTCGCCACCATTTTTAATGATCTCTTCTGATACCTGATTACCTTTTTCATCATTAAGATCCCAAATAATAACCTTTGCGCCTTCAGCGGCAAACTTTATTGCACAGGCTTTTCCAATTCCATCGGCTCCACCGGTGATAACAGCAACTTTATTCTCAAGTCTTTTCATGATATTGTTTTTCAGATTATTTACAAAAGGTTTTCTACAATCAGCGCCGTTCCCTGACCACCACCGATACAAAGTGCTGCCAGACCATTTTTCTTTCCGGTACGTTTCATTTCATATATCAGGGTTGTTAATATCCTTGCACCACTGGCTCCGATGGGATGTCCGAGAGCAATAGCTCCACCATTTACATTGACCTTTGCCGGGTCAGCTTTCAGGTCACGAACAACTGCTATTGACTGAGCTGCAAATGCTTCGTTAAATTCCATCAGGTCCATATCATCAATGGTAAGATTGGCTCTTTCCAGTGCTATTTTCGAAGCAGGAACGGGACCATAACCCATGATAGAAGGATCGAGTGCAGCATTTCCATAAGAGACAATACGCATCATTGGTTTCAGATTAAGCTCAATGGCTTTTTCAGCTGACATCACAAGAATCATAGAAGCACCGTCATTAATACCGCTTGCATTGCCTGCAGTAACAGTTCCGTCTTTTTTAAATGCCGGGCGTAGTTTTGCCATTTTTTCAATGGAAGCACCATGTCGGGGAAACTCATCAGTATCAACAACGATTGGATCGCCCTTTCTTTGTGGAATTACTACAGGAACTATTTCCTCTTTAAATTTTCCTGACTTTTGAGCTGCTTCAGTTTTATTTTGAGAATTCACGGCAAAGGCATCCTGCTCTTCACGGGATATATTCCATTGTTCTGCAATATTCTCTGCAGTAACACCCATGTGATAATCATTAAAGATATCCCATAAACCATCCTGAATCATGGAGTCCTTCATCTCTGCATGGCCCATTTTATAACCAAAACGAGCTTTGGGCAGCAGATAAGGAGCCTGTGACATACTCTCTGTTCCCCCGGCAAGGATTACATCTGCATCACCCAATGCAATCATCTGAGCTGCCATACTTACTGCACGGAGTCCCGAACCACAAAGCATATTTATAGTCAATGCCGGAACAGTAACAGGAACACCTGCGCCAATAGAAACCTGACGCGCGATATTTTGCCCATGTCCGGCAGCAAGAATATTTCCAACAATGGTTTCCTGAATATGTATTGGATCGATTCCTGCACGTTCTATTGCTGCCTTTGCAGCAACAACTCCCAGATCAACAGGGCTCTGACCTGCCAGCGATCCATTAAAGCTTCCTATGGCCGTCCGTGCGGCTGAAACGATAACTACTTCTCTCATATTGTTTTTGTTTTTTGCGAATATCGGAAAGGAAAGAGTATCTGACAGTACAGAAGAAATACTATATTATGCTGACATAAACAATAATTACAAGCAGATATTTACTTAAAGCATTTAATTACATACACTTAAATAAACTTAAAGGAGCATCGACATTACAGGAATCAATTACTAATCTTTCTTCTGATTAACACTCATACACATCGGAAAAATGCAAACAATCAGAAGCATCGAAATTAATAATAGCTGTGATCTTCTCATAGTGACTAAAGATACTAAGAATATTTATTATTATACATTATACCAGAAACGAAGCCTCATTTTCGATATCTTTACACCATGAAAACCACCTTCCAGGACGAACAAATCAGCAACTTTCAACCTACCGGGGATAGTGTCTCTTTTTATAGCTGCGAGCTGATAAATACTGATTTCAACCATGCCGTTTTATCTGATTATGAATTCTCAGATTGCACCTTTGTTGGTTGTGATCTCTCTATGGCTATAATTGAGGATACTGTTTTCAATAGTGTAACTTTTATTGACTGTAAGATGCTGGGATTGGATTTCACAAAAGTCTCAAAATTCCTTTTTAGCATAAAGTTTGAAAGATGCATTCTGGATTACATTCTTTTCAATAAATAAAAATACGATCTGAAAGGCAACTTTTTCCGGAAATACACATCATTGATTAAAATAATCCTGATGAAATTACTATTACCCTTTATTCTTATCGCTGTTATGGTATCCTCATGCTGCGATCCTGAGATGATTGGCAGCTATGATCTTACGCAGGATCAGAAAGACCTCATTAAATACAGTGAAGGCGATAAGATCACTTTATCTTTTAATGATGAATACGACTTTGACCTGAATGTTACTGAAGCATATACATGGGACAAGCACGTGAATCCTTTCGAGGAGAGCTGCAGTTATTATGAAGTTGAGGAGCGCAAAGCAAAGCTTTTCAGTGGTTATCCAAATCTGGATATGGAAATTACCGTAGAAGCTTTGGGTGAAGCCTTTAACCCCTATGCCCCCGGGTTCACACTTCGTCTGAACTATAAATACTTCCACACAGAAGACTATTATGGCGAAGAACCTGTCATATTTCAGGATACCACAGTCAATGGTTTTTCTTTTGAAGATGT
>PKSY01000200.1 GCA_002869405.1 Marinilabiliales bacterium | reverse complement strand
TTTAACGTGTTCTGGTATTCTTCTGTTGCCATTCTTAAATGTGTTTTTCATTTTTAGTATTCATATAAATTATTTATATTAATGCTTTACGAAGTGATTAATTACTAATCACATAAAGTGTTTTATCATGAATAAATCCAATATTGAAATTTATCAGCTGGAAGATGGGAGAACGGAAATAAATGTTCAACTTGATAAGGAGACAGTTTGGTTGAGCCTAAATCAAATGGTTGAACTTTTTGAAAGAGATAAGTCTGTGATATCCAGACATATCGGTAATGTGTTTAAGGAAGGAGAGTTAGATCGGAGGGCAACTGTTGCAAAATATGCAACAGTTCAAAATGAAGGCAATCGTAAGGTTTTTAGGGATATTGATTTTTTCAATTTGGATGTTATTATATCTGTGGGCTATATAATCAGATCTCAAAGAGGTACTCAATTCCGAATTTGGGCAAACAAGATATTGAAGGAGTATCTTGTACAAGGATATGCGCTTAATGAGAAAAAAATATCTAATCATTATGAGAAACTAAAAGAACTTCAGGAATCGGTTAAAATTCTTGGAAATGTTCTTAATTATAAATCCTTAACAAATAACGAAAGCAAAGGCCTTCTCCAAATAATTTCTGATTATGCCTATGCCTTGGATGTCCTTGATCAATACGATTATCAAACACTTGCAATAGAAAACACTTCAGGTAAAGATTCATGGCAAATAACCTATGAAGAGGCCATGGCTCAAATTCTAATGGTTAAAAAAGCACATGGAAACAGTGACCTGTTCGGTCATGAAAAGGATGACTCTTTTCAAAGCTCCATCTCCACAATATATCAGTCCTTTGATGGTCAGGATTTATATCCCAGCATTGAAGAAAAGGCTGCCAATCTTCTCTACTTCATTACTAAGAATCACTCCTTCTCGGACGGGAATAAGAGGATTGCTGCTTTTCTGTTTTTATATTTTCTAGAAAGAAATTGCATACTGTTTGATGAAATGGGCTACAAAAGAATTGCAGATAATACACTCGTGGCTTTGACTCTGATGATTGCGGTTAGCAAACCCGATGAAAAAGAGACAATGACAAAGGTTGTGGTGAATTTGATTAACAGGAATAATTAATCCTTCGAAATTCATCATTCCTTGCTCCTCTGTTCGATACTCTAAAGGATTTAATACTTTTCAATCATGAAACTATCCCAAAAACAAATAAAGGAAATAGCAGAAACCCTGATCACAGGAGATACAACATATATCAACAAAGAGACCCTCGAAGTACGTGAGGTGATCGATTCTGACAACCAGTTTGGTTTTGAAGAGGATCCCTACCGACGTGAGATGATTGATAAGATTGAAAAGGAGTGGTCCGAATACGCAATAATTCCTTCAATGTGTTCCGTAGATGCCTTTGAGGTTATGATTGCATTCCTGGATGTAGTAAAAGATATTGATCTTCAATATCAATTGAATAAGATTCTGCAACGAAAAAGCCCTTTTTCAAATTTCAAATGGGAGGTGGAACATTCAGAATACCGTCAGAAATGGTTCGATTTCAGGAAGGAAAAATACATGGATTATACCATGAATATATTAACGCTTGAGGGGATAGATTTTGAGAAATAATCAGCCATGAAAATGGCAATCTCTGTGGTTCTTTGTGCCTCCTATGTGCAACTTTGTGTAATATCCTTATATAGGAAACTAAGAGTTTTTTCTATATTTACGCAAAATTGTACCTATGAGAACTATTCCGAACCTGTTTAAAGAGAGTGTGGACCTCTTTGCTGACAATACTTTCCTGCTTGAAGATAAAGGACAAGGATTTTATGAAACTACTTATAAGGAGACTCAGGCTCAGGTAAAAACACTGGCTTGTGCGCTGCTGAAACTGGGTGTGAAAAAGGGCGATCGTCTCGCCATTCTTTCTGAAGGCCGCAATCAGTGGATTATCTCCGAGCTGGCGATTCTCTCCTGTGGCGCTGTAAATGTGCCGCTATCGGTAAAGCTTACAGAGAAAGAGGTTCAGTTCCGTTTAAGTCATGCCGGTGTAAGGTTTGTATTTGCGAGTGCTTTGCATGGTCATAAGGTGGAAGCTGTGCTGAATGAACTCCCGGAGGTGGAAAAACTCATCTATTTTGACGATCTGCCGGAATATGGTGAAAAGGAGATGGCTTTCAGTAATCTGGTAGAAGATGGCGACTCTCTTTGCAATGATCAGGCTGAGGAACTGCAAAAACGTATCGACGAAATTCAGGAGAATGATCATGCAAATATTTGCTATACTTCAGGTACAACTGCCGACCCAAAGGGTATTATTCTGAGTCATCTGAACTACTATGCCAATGTTTTTCAGAGCTATACGTTAATGAGTATTCCGGAAACATTCCGCACACTGATACTTTTACCTCTGGATCACAGCTTTGCTCATACTGCCGGATTTTATGCCTTCATGCGTAAAGGTGCCGGAGTTGGCTTCATTAAGCTTGGAAAGACTTCCAATGAATTGTTGCGTAATATTCCTTACAGTATTCAGCAAATAAAGCCGGATCTTCTGATGAGCGTTCCTGCCCTGGCCAAGTCGTTTAAGAAGAATATCGTAAGTGGCGTTAAGGAGAAAGGAAAATTTACTGCCTGGCTTCTGTGGAGTGGTCTTCAGGTATCATATCGCTATTATAAGGAAGGACATAATAAAGGCGCAGGACTGAGTTTTCTTCTCAAACCGTTGGTTTGGGTTTATGACAAACTCATTTTTAGTAAAGTAAGAAATTTCTTTGGTGGAAAACTGCAGTTTTTTATCGGTGGTGGTGCTCTTTTGGATATTGATTTACAGCGATTTTATTATGCGCTTGGAATCCCCATGATGCAGGGTTATGGGCTTTCAGAAGCTTCTCCGGTTATCAGTTCCAATGCATTGCATAAACATAAACTGGGATCCAGCGGTGTTCTTGTGACTCCCATGGATCTGAAAATTGTGGATTCTGATAAAAAGGAACTCCCTGTTGGTGAAAAAGGTGAGATTGTAATCCGCGGCGAAAATGTTATGCTGGGGTACTGGAAAAATGAAGAGGCAACAAAAGAAACCCTGCAGGACGGATGGCTCTATACCGGCGACCTGGGTTATATGGATAAAGATGG
>PKSY01000106.1 GCA_002869405.1 Marinilabiliales bacterium | reverse complement strand
TTAACCTTTTCGGAAAGCAGTTGGGGCAATGTTTCCATCAAAAGATCTCCCTCAAGGTTCATAGGGATAACTTTCAATTTTGCACCTTGCGCTTCACATGCCATTTGCCACGGGACAATATTGCTGTGGTGTTCCATGGCAGAAACAAGAATTTCATCTCCTTCCCTGACATATTTCCTGCAGAAACTACTCGCCACAAGGTTTATAGCTTCTGTTGTGCCGCGGGTAAATATAATCTCCTTTGATGAAGGTGCATTGATAAAAGCACGGATTTTCTCCCTGACATTCTCGTATGCCGTTGTGGCATCCTGGCTGAGATAATGCACTCCACGGTGTATGTTGCTGTTCTGATCCCTGTAATAGGTGTCCAGTGCTTTTATTACCCTTTCAGGCTTCTGGTTCGTAGCGGCATTGTCAAGATATACCAGTGGTTTATCGTATACCTTCCGTTTTAGAATTGGAAATTGAGATTGTATCTCTTTAAGATCTGCCATTCTTCAATTAAATTTTACTCATATCAATGGGAAACTCCATCTCACGGTCTTTTGTTTTACAGTGAAGCACACATGTTTCGCAAATATCCAGTTCTCCGTGAAGACGTTTTTTTACCATATCGTCAATCTGATCTTTCAGCTCATCAATTTTGATTTCATTGATTACTTCTGCTGCAAAAGCATACTGAAGAAGCATTCTGGCGTTTGCCTCACTGATGCCTCTGGCGCGCAGATAGAACAATGCTTCATCGTCGAGCTGACCAACTGTGGCACCGTGGCTGCACTTTACATCATCAGCATAAATTTCCAGGAACGGTTTCGCAATGGCCCGGGCTTTATCGGTGAGCAGCAAGTTTTTGCTATTTTGAAAAGCAAGGGTTTTCTGCGCATCTTTTTTAACCTTTATATGACCGTTGAAAACAGCTTTTGCCTGATCATCAATAAGTCCTTTAAAAAGCTCATTACTGTAACAGTGTGGCGCATCATGGTTTATCCTTACCTGATTGTCAACATGCTGTGTTTTATCTACCAGATATAATCCCATCACATTACATTCACAGCCGGGTTCGGTAAGTGATGAATGGATGTAATTTCGTACAAGACCTCCATTGAGAGTCATGCCGATATTGAGCACACGACTGTTGGCAGCCTGGTTGAAAAAGGCCTGATTAATAAGTGATGTGTTGTTGTTAAGATTCTGAAGCTTATAATGTTCCAGCGAAGCATTTTCTTTAACAACAAATTCAGTAAGGGTATTACAGAAAGCCGCCTGTTTGGAATATGAGTCATCGCAATGAACTATCGTCAGTTTACTGCTTTTACCTAACACAACCAGATTTCGGATATTGGATAGTAACCTCTCTTCACTGTTGTTGAGGTTTACAATCTGTATAGCTTCATCCATCACCACGTTATCAGGGACATAGATAAAAACACCGTCACCTGCCAGCGCAGTATTCATAGAGATCATCCCGTCGATATCATCAGAAGCAGCTGTTCCAAAGTGTTCGGCAACGATGTCGGGATATTTTGCCTTTGCTTCCGCAAAGCTTCCCACAATAACACCATTATCCAGCTCCCTGATCGGATCCTGATGATAAACGTAATAACCATTTAGGGTAGTTACCATCAGGGTATCAAGGCTGTGCATATTACATTTGAAGAAACTCTCTACATTAACTCTTTTCGACTCAGGTTCCGGGCTGCAGTGAAACTCCTGATCCAGCACAGAACTGATATCAGTGTTTCTCCAGGATTCCAGTTTTCTTCCCGGGATTCCCTGATCAATGAATTTTTTAACCGCATTCTTCCGTACCGTGGCAACAGCAGGAGGGTCATTGCTGAATAATTCCTCCGTATTCTGCTCCAGATATGAAACTATACGATCTTTTATTTTTATATCTGTTAACTGCATAGTAAACTCCTTAATAGGCTTGCTGAAGCCATTCATAACCTTTTTGTTCCAGTTCCAGGGCCAGCTCCTTTCCACCGGATTTCACAATACGTCCTTCATAGAGCACATGAACCACATCCGGAACGATATAGTCGAGAAGACGCTGATAGTGTGTGATAACGATAAATGCATTATCCTCACTGCGAAGTTTATTTACACCATTGGCAACAATACGCAGCGCATCAATGTCGAGGCCGGAGTCTGTTTCATCAAGAATTGCCAGCGTTGGCTCAAGCATGGCCATCTGGAAGATTTCGTTCTTTTTCTTTTCACCTCCGGAGAAACCTTCGTTTACCGATCTGTTGGTAAGTTTATTGTGAATCTCCACAAGTTTCTTTTTCTCTTCCATTTTCTGAAGAAATTCTCCTCCCGGAATAGGATCTTTACCATGGTATGCACGCTGTTCATTAAGTGCAGTACGCATGAAATTCACCATACTAACACCCGGAATTTCCACCGGATACTGAAAGCTGAGAAAGATGCCTTCATTGGCACGTTCGTCCACTTCCATCTCCAGAAGGTCTTTTCCGTTATATGTGATGGAACCCTCCTCAATGTCGTAGGAATCTTTTCCTGCAATTACATTGGCAAGTGTACTTTTACCGGTACCATTGGGGCCCATTATTGCATGAACTTCGCCTTTGTTAACCTGTAAATTCAGTCCCTTGAGGATCTGTTTATTTTCTATTGAAACCGTAAGGTCTTTGATGCTAAGCATAATATATATTATTATTGTTTTTTCTGATTATCCTACACTACCTTCAAGGCTGATTGAGAGTAATTTTTGTGCCTCAACAGCAAATTCCATTGGTAGTTTGTTTAATACTTCCTTGGCATATCCGTTTACAATCAAACCGATGGCACTTTCCGTAGAGATACCTCTCTGGTTGCAGTAAAAGAGCTGATCTTCCGAGATTTTTGAAGTGGTGGCCTCGTGTTCAATCATAGAAGTTTTGTTATCTGCCTTTATGTATGGATAGGTATGAGCCCCGCATTTATCACCGAGCAGCAATGAGTCGCACTGACTGTAATTTCTCGAGTTGGAAGCTTTCTTCACCATTTTTACGAGTCCGCGGTAACTGTTTTCGCTGTAGCCTGCTGAAATACCTTTGGAAATAATTGTACTTTTTGTGTTTCTTCCAAGGTGAATCATTTTCGATCCCGTGTCGGCCTGCTGATAATTATT
>PKSY01000117.1 GCA_002869405.1 Marinilabiliales bacterium | reverse complement strand
GGAGCAGGAAGTAATTCCATAGAGGATTTTGAAACTACCGATTGCCTTTTTGTTACCGGAAATAATATTATTGAAACACATCCTATTACGGCTACCTATGTAAAACGAGGTTCTGCCAAAGGGATGAAAATCATTGTTGTAGATCCTAAATGGACTCCGTTGGTCAAATATGCTGACATCTGGCTTCAGCCAAAACTTGGTACTGATGTAGCTCTTATCAATGGTCTGATGCATGTTATTATTTCAGAAGATCTTGCCGATATGGAGTTTATTAAGAGTAGGGTAGAGGGAGGTATTGAGGCTTTTGAAGCGCTAAAAACTGTTGTCTTAAATTATCCACCGGAAAAAGTGGAAGAGATTACCGGCGTCCCGGCTGATAAGATACGTGCTGCGGCAATAATGTATGCTTCCGCAGATACCTCAATGATTGCAACAGGAATGGGTATGAGCCAGCAGGTTACTGGAACAAACAATGTCTTCAGTCTGCTGAATATGTGTTTTATTGCGGGTCAGATTGGGAAGGAACGTGCCGGAATTAACCCCCCACGGGGACAGAATAATGTGCAGGGTGCCACTGATGTTGGAGTCTCTCCTGTCAACTATCCCGGTTATATTCCTGTAACCAATGACGACAATCGAAAGAAAGTAGCAAATGTCTGGAATGTGCCCTATGAATCGTTATCCGGTAAACCGGGATTAACAACCGTGGAGATTATGAAGGCAGTACATCACGGCGATATAAAGGGAATGTTTATCATGGGCGAAAACCCGATTGTTACCGACCCAAATCAAAATCATACAAAAGAGGCACTTGAAAGAATTGATTTTCTTGTGGTGCAGGATATCTTTCATACTGAAACTACAGCGTATGCTGATGTAATATTGCCGGCATCCACGTGGGCAGAGAAAGACGGTACTTTTGTAAATAGTGACCGCAGGGTGTTGCGTGTACGAAAAGCTGTTGATCTTCCCGGGGAGGCACGTGAGGACTGGCGAATACTTCTTGATATTGCCGAAGCCATGGGAACAAGCATTGGTGATTATACACATCCGGCGGAGATTTTCGACGAGCTGGCTCAGGTAACACCAATTATGTCTGGTATTGATTATAGCCGTATCGAAAAAGAGGGAATCCAGTGGCCATGTCCTTCAAAGGATCATCCCGGAACAAGAACACTTTTCCTGGATAAATTTAATACACCTTCAGGATTGGCTGTCATTCATCCTGTAGAATATGTACCGCAAAATGAGAAGATTTCAGAGCGATTCCCGTTTCTGCTTAACAGCGGGCGAATTCTTTTCCACTATCACTCATCAACAATGTCACGTAAAGTTGATGCATTGAATGCGTATGAGAGTTCCAGCTATATGCTGATGAATCCTCTGGATGCGGCAAAATATGGCTTTGAGCACGGTGATAATGTGAAGGTGTGGAACGACAGAGGTTTACTGACTACCACACTTCGTGTTTCAGACCAGGTGCTGGAAAGTGAATTGTTTATGCCCTGGCATTTCAGTGAGGCTCCCGTAAATGCCTTAACGCGTGATGAACTGGATCCGTTTTCGAAAATTGCACCTTTCAAGCTTTCTGCTGTGCAGGTGGAGAAAGTTTAATCGTTGATTTTCTTAAGTGTTTTTATCTGTTATTTATAAAATTCTGTTAATTGATAATAGTCGTAATTACTGATTTTCACAATTTTGAGCAATCCATAATGAAGGATTTATGCCCTTGGCTTTTTTAAATGCCCGATAAAATGCTGATTTGGACGAGAATCCACTATCGTATGCAATTGCCAGAATACTGAATTTATTTGTTTCTCCATCTAACGCTTTCTGGCAGAAGGTTTCAGTTCGGTATTTATTTATAAAATCAAAAAAATTGGTCTTTAGATCTCTGTTTAGTAATGAAGAGAGGTGTGAGGAGGGTATTTTTAATCCTCTTGCCAAATCATGCAACTGTAACTCCATCCTCAAATGAGGCTGTTCTGTTTCCATGTATTTTAGGATGCTCTCTGCATCCAATAACTCATTTTGTGATGTTTTTTGCGCACTGGTTGCTTGCGGTTCCAGAAGATCAAACTTAGTTATCAGTCTGTGCTTTTGAAATCCGTATAGTCCAATGGATAAACTGAAGATGAGATATCCCCACTGAAAAACAATAATATACACGTTTTCATATGAATTGAAATTTAATCCCAAAATTGTAATTACAGTAATAATCCATAGAATGAAAAAAGAAATTAGTGTTGTCCTGAGAAACCTCAGCTCCAATTGCTCCATGTTGCTGAAATTATTTTTTAATTCATCGCTGAAATAAGATATTCTATTGAAAGAAATAATGAGGTAAACCGGCACAGGCAGGAGTTGGAGTATTGTAATAATCTGAAATCGTAACCCTGCAGATTGTGCCCCAAGTTGCATTAAACTTATTTTTACTTCCGGGGCAGCAAAAACCAGATCAATAAGCATTACATAGACAAAAATCGCAGGTAAAAAATGAAGAATCTTTGTGTTGAAGTTAATTGTCTTGTGATTTGTGACATCAAGTGTATAGAAATATATGAAAGGGCCCAACAGATATGGTACTCCCATATCAAGAAAGATAAAAAAAGGATACCTAATCAATAAACCATTAAACTCCAAGTAGTTGAATAGAAAAGTAATAAAAATTAAGGCGAAAATCCATGCCAAAGAAAGATCTGCTTTATTGTTCTTCCTGAAAAAATGAAAGAATACAAAAAGTAACAGGTTAACTATTATACCGAAAATGGCGGTTAGAGTCATTATGCTTTCAATGATAATCAGTTTACTTATTCAAAGATAAAAAATTGTATAAAACTTTCAGAATGTGTTTAAAAGCAATTGATGTAAAGCAAGCAAGAATAGTTAATGATTATTTATTTATATTATTGATAATATGGTTATTAAGAAAAAGTGGGATATCTACTTTGTTTTATGGGACGATAGGTTTCTTAATATTAAAAATCTTTGCGTAAAAAAGTCATGAAAAGATTATTTAGAAACGACGCATTTTTATTGTGGATAATAGGAACATCATCTGTTGTGCTGTTATTACCGTATTTGTATGACATTACTTTTAATATCCCGGAAGGAGTTGAAGTTCCGGTAACATTAAATATTCTGG
>PKSY01000161.1 GCA_002869405.1 Marinilabiliales bacterium | reverse complement strand
GCCTTCCTTTGCCTCCCCCTGTAGCTGATTTTACTGCCGATCAGACTGAGTTCTGCGACAACGGTACAGTAAACTTCACCGATAACTCAGCTTATGCTGATGAGTGGCTTTGGGAATTCCCAGGTGGTGACCCTGCAACATCGACACTGCAAAACCCAACTGTAACGTATAACACTCCCGGTGAATATGATGTAACGCTTACTGTTACTAATGCGAACACTACAGATACAAAAACTGAAAGTAATTATATTCAGGCACTCACTGCACCTGAAACTCCTGCAGAGCCCAGTGGAAACAGTGATGTATGTACTACAAATATGATGGATGTATATTCTGTTCCGGCTGTTCCTTTTGCTACTTCTTATGAGTGGGTTCTTACTCCTCCTGAAGCTGGTGTGGTATTTGGCTTTGGAAATAGTGTTAATGCTTCCTGGACAGGTGATGTTACCGGTGATGTAACACTGAAGGTTAAAGCTACTAACAGTTGTGGTGAAAGTGAATTCTCTCCTGAGCTGACAATTACTATTAATGTTGGCCCTGAATCCTTTGCTGTTAATGGTGGTGGCGAACTTTGTGAAGGTGACGAAGGTGTGGAAATTGGTCTTGAAGGCTCTCAAAGTGGTGTTATTTACGAACTCTATGCTGACGGTGCTGCAACCGGAAATACAGTTACCGGCGACGGCAACCCGATATCTTTCGGTCTAATCAATACAGGTGCTGTTTATACTGTTAAAGGCCAGGATGCTTCTGGAACATGTACATCTACTATGTCAGGTAATGCACCTGTAACTGTTCATCCATTACCTGCCGTTTTTGACGTAGTTGGCGAAGGTACTTATTGCGAAGGAACCAATGGTGCAACAATTACACTTCAGGGTTCTGAAGATGCTATCAAGTATGAACTCTATAAAGATGGTGTTGCAACCGAAATCACTCAGCTTGGTAATGGTGATGATGTGATCTTTGAAGAAATTACCGAAGAAGGTATTTATACCATCATGGGTGATAATGAAATTTGTATGCAGGAAATGAATGGTGAGGTTGAAGTTACTATGATGTCTATGCCTGCAGTTCCGGCAACTCCTGAAGGAGATGACGAGGTTTGTGTAAACTATGTTGCAACAACCGACTACACTACTGCCGGTGGCGCTGATGCTGTCGAATACGACTGGTCTATCGCTCCTGCTGATGCAGGAACCATCGAAGGTACCGGTTTAAGTGCTACAGTTACCTGGAATGATACTTATGAAGGCAATGCAGATATCGCTGTAAGAGGCGTTAACGATTGTGGTCAAAGTACCTTTAGCGGATCATTTACCGTTCTGGCTAAAATCTCTACCGGTATCAATGAAAATGAAAATCAGAACCTTGCTGTTTATCCAAACCCTGCATCTGACATTCTCAATGTAGAGCTTCAGGGTAATGGTGAAATGACGGTTACTATTACTGATGCACTTGGTAAAGCGGTATTTGCCAATACACTTCAGGTTGATGGCTCTTATACTGAGATGATCAATATTGATGATCTTGAGAACGGCGTTTATTTCATCTTTGTGAAAGGTGATAACCTGAATACAATGCAGAAATTCCTTGTAAAATAATAAATAATAATATTTAAGTATATGGCTCCCAATAGCAAATCAGCGTCGGGAGCCATATCTTATGCTAAAACTAAATGAATTAGAATGAAAAAAGGTTTACTAATTATTGCAGGACTGATTCTCTCCCTCGGGCTTTTTGCTCAGCAGGTTGACAGAGAAAAGGTAGTACTTGAAATTGGTACTGCAACCTGGTGTACTTACTGCCCTGGTGCTGCCATGGGCGCAGAAGATTTAATCGCTAACGGCCATGATGTGGCTGTAATTGAGTATCATACCAGTGACTCGTACACAAACACTGAAGCAACAACCCGTGCAAACTATTATGGCATTTCAGGTATCCCCGATGCCTGGTTCGACGGAATTTTAAATGTTGGTGGTGGTAGCCATACTCAAAGTATGTATACTTCTTACCTGCCGAAATATCAGCAGCGTATTGCTATCCCTTCATCTTTTACCATTGATATGGACGTCTCTTCTTCAGGCCTCGATTATACTGTGGATGTGACTATTGAAAAGGTGGATGAATATACCGGTACTAACCTGGTTTTCCAGCTTGCGCTTACCGAATCTCACATCGAAGAATCGTGGCAGGGTATGGATGAGCTCATGTGGGTGGAACGCCTCATGGCTCCAAGTGCCAACGGTACTGCACTCGACTTTTCAGGTGGTAACGTTGTGAACTTCCAGCTTAACTTTTCTATTGGTGCTGACTGGAATATTGAATTCTGCGAACTCGCAGGCTTTGTTCAGGATAACACATCCAAGGAGATTCTTCAGGGTGGCCTGAAAATTCTTGCAACTCCTGAGTTTGATGTTGATGCTGAGGTGATGGAAGTATATGACATGCCCGAAGAGGTTTGTTCAGGAAATATGGCTCCTAAAGTTACTATCCGTAACCGTGGCGCCGAAGCCCTTACTTCGCTCGATGTTCAGTACACTGTTAATGGCAGCGACCCTGTAACTTATACCTGGAACGGAGATCTTGACTTCCTTGACAAAGATAGTTTTGAACTTCCTGAGATTGGCTATGAAGTTCAGGAAACCAATACTGTTGAGGTAACAATCCTTAATCCAAATGGAGTCAATGATGAGAATCCTGATAACAACGTTACAACAGGTGAAGTAATGGAATCTGAAACCATCAACCCTGTTTCTTATCTTATCCTTCGTACCGATGAAAATCCTGATCAGACTACATGGAACCTTAAGAACTCCTCCGGTGAGATTCTTTATGAAGGTGGTCCTTACACTGATCCTGTGACTTTCCATCGTGATACTTTTAACCTATACAACACTGAATGTTACACACTGACTGTATTTGATGCAGGTGGTGACGGCCTCTGCTGTGGTAATGGTACCGGTTTCGTTCGCCTTGTAAATGATCAGGGTGGTACCATTATCTATGGTATGGAATTCAGTGAAAAATATGTGGGTGAATTTAATGTTTATGCTCCCGTTGGAATTTCCGATATCACAGGAAAACTCAATGTTGAGGTATATCCTAATCCGCTCAACGATAAAGCAAATATCGTGCTGAACCTTACTGAGGAAGCTGAAGTAACCATCGAAGCTTATGATATGATGGGTAAAAAGGTGATGTCGCTTAATGAAGGTGTTATGCCTGCAGGAGCATCAAATATTACACTTGATGCCACTGATTTTGCCAGCGGAATCTATGTACTGCACATTAATGCAGGTGACGCTGTGATCACACACAAAATTACTATAGAATAATTCTTTTTAGATTATTCATATTTAGGCTGCTACAATATCTGTGGCAGCCTATTTTTTTTTACTTTTGGATGCCATTGGTTATCAGGCAACGAAACAGGCATTAATTTGTCTTATTTAAGAATCTGTAAATCATTAACACCAATACGATGCGATCTATCTTTACTCTTCTAATGCTGATACTGTCAGCCGGTTTTCTTTTCGGCCAGGAGGTACAGCAAAGTTTTCATTTTTCTAATCCCGAAGTAACAATTACCGACGGTTATGCAAACTTCTCCTTCACAGGAACTCAGTCCACCGGTATCACCGGAGAGCCTGCAATACCATATCAGATGGTATCTCTTCTCATTCCTCAGGGGCATGAAGCAGTTTCTGTAAACGTGGAATACCTCAATGAGGTAGCTCTTCCGGGTACTTATGTTATTGTTCCGGTACAGCCCTCCCAACCGGTATCAAAGCCCGAAAAGCATCCTTTTGCAAAAAATGAAGCTGTTTACAGCCTCGACGGAATATATCCTGCAGAAACCGAAGGCGTACTCTCCACCGGATTCTATTCAGGACACTCTATCGCTTCCTGCGCAATAACACCTCTGCGCTTTAATCCTGCGAAAAAAACGGTTTCCTATTTTACTGATGTATTGGTGACCATAGAAACAGCGCCATCTGCGAAAGCAAAAAAAGCTACTGCCTTGTTAAGAAACGACAACCGGATTCTGGCTTCCCTGGAAAGAATTATACAGAACACGGATGCGCTAAAATCATATAATTATTCAAACACAAAAGATAGTGACGACTATGATAACCTGATTATCTGTCCTTCTCAGTTTATTTCCGATATGGAAGCACTGCAGGAACTCTATCTTAAGCGTGGTCTTAAAACAGAGATTGTAGCCATTGAAGATATTTATGCTCAGGGTGCCGGTCAGGATAACCAGGAGAAAATCCGTAATTATATTATTGATGAATATACCGGTCACGGAGTGTCATATGTGCTCCTTGGCGGTGATGTGGAACTCTTCCCGTATCGCGGATTCTACTGCGCCGTGCAGTCCTCATCACTCTATGAAGACTATAATATTCCTTCAGACCTTTATTATTCGGCTCTTGATGGTACCTTGGATGATGATAACGACGGTGTTTGGGGAGAAATTGGCGAAGATGACCTGCTGCCGGAAGTTTCTGTGGCACGATTCTCCTTTAATACAGCTACCGAACTCCAGAATATGATCAATAAAACCGTTATGTATCAGGATAGTCCTATAACAGGTGAACTGAATAATCCACTTCTTGCCGGAGAGCATCTTTACGATAACCCCCTGACCTGGGGTGCAGATTACCTTGACCTGCTGGTTGGTTATCATGACGATAACGGTTATACTACCAACGGAATCCCTGAAGATCATCCATACCTTACCATGTACGACCGCGACCAGACATGGTCCAAGTCGGATCTTATCAATGCCATTAATCAGGGTCACTCTTTCATTCACCACTCGGGTCACTCCAACTCTACTTATACCATGAGAATGTATAACTCCGATATCACCAATTCGAACTTTTACGGTGTGAACGGAACAGATCATAATTATACACTGGTTTATACTCACGGATGTATCTGTGGTGCCTTTGATGATTCTGACTGTATTGCTGAACGCATGGTAAATATCGAAAACTTTGTGGTTGCCGGAGCTTATAATTCCCGCTACGGATGGTTTAATGAAGGCCAGACTGAAGGCCCGTCGGCTCACCTGCACAGAGAGTTTGTGGATGCACTGTATAACGACAGGCAGAACCGTATCGGAGAGGCTCATCTTGTTAGCCGCACCGAAACAGCTCCCTGGGTGAATGCTCCCGGACAGCATGAAGAGGGCGCACTGAGATGGTGTTTCTACGACTGTAATATCTTTGGTGATCCGGCTCTGGCTGTTTGGACCGATGAGCCTGTAGAAATTTCAGCTACCTATGCTTCGGCGATGGTAATCGGTGAAACAAACCTCGAAGTGGACGTTATGGTGGATGGCGCTGCCGGTGAAGGTTATACCTGTGCGCTTGTGTATGATAACTGGCTTTATGGTGCTGCTGTAGCAGATGTTTCAGGACACGCTGTTATTGAGCTCGAAGAAGCTTTCACAGAGCCCTGTGAAGCAAAACTCTATATCTCCGGATATAATGCCATCCCTCAGGAATACATTGTTACCGTGGTGCCCGGTGAAGGTGCTTATGTGGTTGCAGGACCGACTGTAATTCACGATGAAAACGGAAACAACAACGGTATGGCAGAATTCGGCGAAACGCTCGTTCTCGAATCTACCATGAAGAACGTGGGTCAGCAGGAAGCTGCAAATGTCGTTGCTACTATCAGTTCAGCAGATCAGTATCTTACCATTAATGATAATGAACAGGATTTTGGTACTATCGCGGCCTCAGGAGAGGTTACTATCGCTGATGCTTTTGAAGTACTCGTGGCAAATAACACCCCTGATCAGCATGAAGTTGAGATTATGATGGATGTGACTGACGGAACAGAAAACTGGCAATATGCATACTCCTTTATGGTAAATGCTCCGGATGTGTTGGTTGATGCTATCAGGGTAATTGATAATACCGGAAATAATAATGGTCGTCTGGATCCGGGTGAGGTTGTAACCATTGAGGTTGACCTTTTCAACTCCGGTCATGCAATGGCAATGTCCGGATCTGCCGAGCTGATTTCTCCCAGCAGTTTTATCACAGTGAACTCAAACGCAGTTAGTGTTAATGATATTGCTGTTTCATCACTCACCACCGTTGAATTCGGTGTTACTGTTTCTGAAACTGCCCAGGTTGGCGATATTGCAGAATTTGGTGTCGTGCATTCATGTGGTGACTTTAATTTTACCGGAGAATTCCAGCTCGTGGTAGGTATTATACTTGAAGATTTTGAAACCGGTGACTTCTCTTCTTTCCCCTGGGCGCATTCAGGAAATGCAAACTGGACCATTACAGAATCTGCTCCTTTTGAGGGTATTTATGCCGCTCAGTCGGGTGTAATTAACGATAATCAGCAAACAGGCCTTGCAGTTACCATGAATGTCACGTCTGAAGGTGAAATATCATTCTTTATGAAGGTATCCTCTGAAGGTGATTATGATTTTCTACAGTTTTATATTGATGATGTGATGAAAGATGAATGGTCCGGAGCCATTGCCTGGGAAGAGCACTCTTATACCGTGCAGCCCGGAACTCACACCTTTAAATGGTCTTACATGAAAGATGGTTATGTCTCATCAGGAAGTGATATGGGATGGGTTGATTATATTGAATTCCCGCCATCAACCATCGAAACCGGAATTGATGATAATGAGGTTATGACGATGAAAATGTATCCAAATCCGGTAACTGACAGAATATTTATCGATACGCCTGCCGACGACAGCCGCAGAGAGATCATGATATTCTCACTTTCCGGTGAGTTGATTCGAACTGTGGAAGCCGGTAGTGGAGCAACAATAATGATTAATGTGGCAGACCTTGTACAGGGAACTTACATTATCTCTTCAGTAGTAAACGGAAAGATTGTTTCAGGCACATTTATCAAGCAATAAGGTTTTAAAACGAAAAATTTGTAAATTGCAAACGTTTGCATCTAACTGAAACTTAAACGAAACACGCAAGGGTAGAAAGAACACTCCTTTTACATCCTTGCGTGTACTATGTTAGCAAAATACAATATGTTTTACCAAATATCACTTTTATGAAAATTAAATACGCAATTTTTACCTTTCTCATGCTTGGCATGATGACCACGGTATTCGCACAAACGCAAAAGTATCAGTATCCTGATGCTAATGGCCCTCAGGGAATCTCTGTGGTAAGCCGCAGTGCAACGCAGATGGTACTTAACTTCTCTGTGGAGGAGTTTTCTGTGAGCCCGATTGATATAAAGGGTGAAGAGATGATGACGCTTCAATTTGATAACACGCTGTTACCAAATGATGAAGGGAAACCAAACCTTCCCGGAGTAAGCCACTATTTTGCTTTACCACAGGGTGCTGTAGCACATGTGTCGATACTCTCAAAACGTGAAGAGGTTATCAGCAATATTGAAATTGCCCCTGCTCCGCGTATTCCTCTGGATACTGAAGATGGTCCGATGGAGTATAATAAGGATGTTAAAGTCTATAACAAAAATGCTTTCTATCCTGCAGAAACAGTAGCAGTTTCCGAACCAACCGTAATTCGTGGGGTTGATGCTTCCATCGTTGGTATTACACCTTTCCGTTACAATCCGGTAACAAAAGAGCTTGTTGTGATCCGTGATATGGAGATTGAGGTTACTTTCGAAGGTGGAACCGGTGTATTTGGTGATCTTAAATACCGCAACCGCTTCTGGGATCCTATCCTTAATGATATGCTCCTTAACGCAGATATGCTTCCCGAAGTTGATTATTCAAAACGCACATACGGTGCTAAGGATGAGACAGGCTGTGAATATGTAATTATCACTCCTACAGGTGCTGATTTTGTGGCCTGGGCTGACTCCATTAAGAATTTCCGTAACCGTCAGGGTATCCTTACTCAGGTATTTACACTTGAAGAAGTTGGTGGAAATACTACTTCAGCGATTGAGAACTTTATCAATGATGCATATAATAACTGGGATATTCCACCTGCCGCAGCACTATTGCTTGGTGATTATGGTGATGATATTACCAACAGTGTGGTGTCTCCAATCTGGGATTCATACTGCGTCTCTGATAACATCTATGCTGATGTGAACAACAACGACATGCCTGATGTGGTTTTTGCACGTATTACTGCACGTAACGCCGCTGAACTGGAGCTTATGATCAATAAGTTTCTGAATTATGAGAAAAACCCTCCTGTAAGTCCTGATTTCTATAATCATCCAATTACAGCTTTAGGCTGGCAGACTGAGCGCTGGTTCCAGATCTGTTCTGAGTCTGTGGGAGGATACTTCAAGAATGTTCATGGTAAAGATCCTGTACGTATCAATGCGGTTTATGGTGGTAATCCTAACAGTGACCCCTGGTCGACAGCTACAAATACCGCGCAGGTGCTTTCTGTATTTGGCCCCGACGGACTTGGATACATCCCTGCATCTCCCGGTGAACTTGGTGGTTGGAGTGGTGGTACTGCCACTATGGTTACCAATGCCATTAACGATGGAGCCTTTATCCTCCAGCATCGCGACCATGGTGGTGAAAATGGCTGGGGTGAACCTGATTATGATAATGGTGACATCCAGAACTTAACGAATACGGACCTTACATTTGTTTTCTCTATTAACTGTCTGACCGGAAAATATAATATTGCCGGAGAGTGTTTTGCTGAAGCTTTCCATCGTCACGGACATGGTGCACTCGGTATTATTGCCGCCTCAGAGGTTTCATATTCCTTTGTGAATGATACCTATGTTTGGGGTATGTACGACAATATGTGGCCTGACTTCCTTCCTGAATTCGGAGCTACACCTTCTGAGCGCGGACTGCTGCCGGCTTTTGGTAATGCTGCCGGTAAATATTTCCTCCAGCAATCGCAGTGGCCTTATAATACCAATAATAAAGAGGTTACTTACAACCTTTTCCACCATCACGGTGATGCTTTCCTGACACTGTATTCTGAAGTACCGGAGCAACTTACTGTTGCCCATGATGATGTAATGGTTTCAGGTGCTCCAACAATCGATGTTGCTGTGGAAGATGGTGCCTTTATAGCCCTCACGGTTAATAATGAAATTATTGCTACGGGTATCAGCGAAGGTGGCGTGGCAAATATTACTGTTCCTATGCAACTTCCCGGAACATTCATTGATATTGTTATTACAAAAACAAACTATTACCGCTACGAAAACCGTATTCAGGTGATTCCTCCTGATGGTGCTTATGTAATCAAAGATTCTTATGTAGTTAAGGAAGAAGGTGGTAATGGAATTATTGATTTCGGTGAAAACGTACTTTTTGATGTGACATTTAAAAATGTGGGTAACGAAAGCAGTAATGCTGCCACAGCAACCATGACCACCGAAAGTGAGTATGTTACTTTTGTGAATAACACTTGTAATGTTGACGCTGTTCCTGCCAATGAAACACTGTTGGTTGAAGATGCTTTTGAATTTACAGTGGCCGATGATATTCCTGATAATACATCTATCACCTTTATGCTTGCAGTAAATGATGGTGGTGATGAAGACTGGGTAAGCTATATAGCTGTTAAAGCGTATGCTCCAGCTCTCAAGACAGGAACTATGGTAATTGATGATTATGACGGTGATATGAACGGTCGTCTTGATCCGGGTGAAACCGCAAATATTACCATTTCAATGGAAAATACAGGTATGAGTAATGCCTTGGAAGCAATAGCTACACTGAACTCTGCTGATGCAGACATTACTATTAATGAAGGTACTGTTGAAATTGGTGAAATTGCAGCTCAGGATATGGCTACTGCTCAGTTTAATATTACCGTTTCCGGTGATGCTGAAATAGGTACACTAGTGACTTTCATGTTTGATGTTACTGCCGGTAACTATAGTGCACAAAAATCATATGGCACTAAAGTAGGTCTTATTGTTGAAGATTTTGAAACCGGAGATTTCTCCATGTATGATTACTCCTTTGGCGGATCTGCTGACTGGCAGATTTCCACTTCTGAAGTATATGAAGGTGCTTATGCGGCAAAGTCAGGTTCTGTTGTTGACCAGCAGGCTTCTGAGTTAATCCTTGAGTACTCTGTTGCTGCTGATGACTCCATTCACTTTATGTATAAAGTTTCCAGTGAAGCGACCTACGACTTTCTTACCTTCTATATAGATGGTGGTGTTGTTGGATCATGGTCGGGCGAACAAGGCTGGGATAAAGCTTCCTATCCTGTTTCAGAAGGTGATCATGTGTTCAAGTGGGCTTACGAAAAGGATTATTCCGTTTCCAATGGCTCGGATTGTGGCTGGATTGATTATATCCTCCTCCCTGCAGAGCTTAAGATGACCGCCTATGCCGGTGCTGATATGGAAGTTTGTGAAGGTATGGACTGCCCGCTCTCAGGTAATGCAGCTCTTTATGATGATCTTCTCTGGACTACTGCCGGTGATGGTACTTTTGACGATGCCACAGCACTCTCTACCATGTATTACCCCGGAGCCAATGATATCGAAGCAGGCTCCGTGGCAATTACACTTACGGTTTCCAACGGCTCCAAAGAGGAGATGTCGGATGAGATGGTGATTACCATTAACAAAGCTGTGGAAGTGAACAGACTTGTGATGGAAGATCCTTTTGTTTGTGCCGGTGCTGAATATCAGTTTATGGAATTAGAAGCACTGAATTATGCTACGCTTGAGTGGACAACTTCGGGAGATGGTACTTTCGACGATGCTACACTTATGAACCCGGTATATACTCCCGGTGCTGCTGATATTGAGGCAGGTGCTGCAGAGGTTGCTCTTAACGTAACTGCACTCGGTGGATGTGAGAACGCCGCTGAGATGCTAAACCTCACAATTCATGCACAACCTACTGCGATGCTCAGTGGTGATGCCGTAATCTGTGCCAGCGACAGTGCTATGCTTACCATAGAACTTACAGGTATGGCTCCCTGGACTGTTATAAATGGCGCGGAAGAGACTATGGTAATTGAAGAAACTCCATGGACAGGATATGTGTTCCCGGAAGAAACAATGGAGTACACTTTGATGTCGGTTACCGACTACCACGGTTGTACCAATGATGCGGAAGGTGTAGCTATTGTAACCGTTAATGCACTTCCCGTTGTGAGCCTTGGTGATGACTTTGAAATGTGTCATAACCATGAGATCACTCTTGATGCAGGTGCAGGCGCTGACGCTTATCTATGGTCGACCGGTGAAACCACTCAGACGATCGTTGTTGACAGTACCGGTGTTGGTTTCCAGGGCTCTAAAGAGATCTCCGTGGAAGTTACCAGCGCTGATGGCTGTAAAGCTGATGATACTGTTCTTGTTTCCATTAAGGATTGTACCGGAATTGATGAAGCAGGTGATATGGAATGTTCAGTTTATCCTAACCCGGGTAACGGACTTTTCAAGCTTGAGGTGAATACCGGAGCTTCAGAAACGATTACACTTCGTTTAATGGATGCGGTAGGAAAAATGATCCTTGAAGAGCGCAATATTGCGGTTGACGGAACATTCTCCAGAACTTTCGATCTTCAACAGCTGAATGCAGGAATTTATTACCTCTCTGTTGAAGGTGATAATGGCAGACTGGTTAAGAAAGTAATGATTGATTAAATCTTATCTGAAAGATATGAAGGCTGCTCATTTTTATGATGGGCAGCCTTTCTTTTTATTGACGAAGATTTTTGATTGTAAATACAAACCTTGATCCTTTACCAACCTCTGATTCAACGAAAATCGTTCCCCCCATCATCTCCACATATGCTTTTGATATTGGTAGTCCCAGTCCGCTGCCCTGCTCTTCTCTTTTAGTAGACTCATCTATCTGCCGGAAACGCTCAAAAATCATCTCCTGATATTTCTTTGGCACTCCGGGACCTGTATCTTCAATAAAGAATGTCAACTCTTCTTTCTCTTTTAAGAATCCAAAGTTTACTGTTCCCTCTTTGGTAAATTTCAGCGCATTTTTGATGATGTTAACGAGCACTTGCTCAAGCTTAACCTTATCGGTTACAACTTTACATTCAGTGCAGTTCTTATCCGGAGAATACTCAAGTTGCAGGTTATTCTCTTTGGCGACAGGAACAAAGAAGTCGTACAACTCTTCGCAAAGGTTAATAATGTTGACTTCAGTTTTGTGAAACTTCACCTGCCCTGATTCAATTTTTGAAATATCAATCAGGTCATTGATAAGAGAGAGCATTCTGATTCCGCTTTGTTCAATGACGTTGATATATTTTTTTTGTTTTTCTGTCGGAACATTATCCTTTTTTAGCAATGTTGTAAATCCCAGGATGCCATTCATTGGCGTTCTTATTTCATGGCTAAGGTTTGCCAGGAAAGTAGTTTTCAGCCGGTCGCTCTCCTGCGCTTTATTACTTGCAGCTTCGAGTTTTATATTTGTGTCGGCAAGCAGTTTGGTCTTTCGCTGCAGCTCGAAGTTTTTCTTGAGAAGTTCATTTTCTGCTTTCACCATTCTTCTGTTAAGCACAAACAGGACGGTGATAATGATTATGAGTAGAATTATTACTACTGTAACAGAAATTATTTCCCGTTTATAGGTTTGAAATACGGAGAAGGGTTCATTAATAATGATACGGTTTTCCGGCAGGCTTTTAACTTCAATGTCATATCTCTCAAGCTGAGGATAATCAAATTTATAGATAAGAGGACAGGGTGAAATTTCGATGTTTGCCGGGTCCTGACCTTTCATAATATCAATAACGTATTCGGAAGAGCGGATACCCTGAAATACCGGACTGGTAATCTTTCCTCCCACTACACCTGTTCCAACCACATCCCAAAGGCAATATACCGGAAAATCAGTGTTATCTGTAACAAGCGATACACCTTCCTGATAGGTGAATGTTTCTCCCTGCGGGGAACGTACATAACTGGCCCAGATAATTGCGCTGTTATCGGGTGCACTGCTCAGCTTTATTTTCACCTCTTCCGGTGATAGATGCTGCAGGTATGTAAATGAAATGTCGTCCGTAAATTGATTCTCTACTCTTCGGATCCTTCTGACGAATAGCTCTCCGGTATAGGTGTCATCTGAAACAACTATGATGTTTTTTGTTTCGGGATGATTTCTCTTTATAAGATTTATGGTACCGGCCTCATCATATTGCTCCAGAATGCCGGTAAAATTTGTCTTATCGCCAAGTTTTCCTGTTGTAAAGTCATTGATACCGCAGAAAACCACAGGAACATCCGGGAAAAGTGAGTCCTGATACTGTAGCATAAAATCCAACGCATGATCATCGGTGGCGAGCACGGCATCAAAACTGATATTTACATATTTCAAATCCAGCAGCTCCGCATACTTAGAGAAATAAAGAGAGTCAGCGTATACTTTGGTATCCATGTAATTGATGTAAAGCCTTACATTGCAATAATCATTAAATGTTGACTTAACACCCTGCATGATCCGGTCGGTCCACAAATATCCCTCGTGGTAGGAGTTTAAAACCAGGACGTGTTTTTTTGTCTCAAAGTGATATTTTTTATCACTGCATTTTAAATGCGGAATACCGTCATCTGCGAAAGCATAACCCCATGAAGAGATGAATAAAAGTATTATTGCAATATATTTCCCCCGGTTGCTCATAGTGTAAAGATTAGAACGCAATAAAACAGATTGAGACCCTTTATCGTAAACTTATATCCATACGAAGATAATATTTTTCATTTAATTGTACTTTTGAAATGAAAAACATAACCGCATGAATTCGATACTGATTATTGGAATGATACTACTTACCGGTTTTTTATTCGGTGAGATTGCCGTAAAGCTGAAATTACCCAAGGTTACCGGATATCTGATGGGAGGGCTTCTTCTTAATCCGCAGGTGACTCATATTGTTGAGCCCGGCTTTATGGAAGGGATGGAGTTTATTATAGATCTATCACTTGCGGTAATTACTTTCGCCATTGGAGGGCATCTGACATATAAGGAGTTCAGAACGCTGGGCAAAAGCATTTTCACCATTGCGGTGTTACAGGCCGAACTAACACTTGTAGCAGTCGCCCTGGGTCTCTATGCATTTTTTACGTTTTTCCCTGCTCTGGTGCCTTTTGACCCCATATATATTACTCCGTTTGTTCTGCTTATGGGTGCTCTGGCACTGCCGACAGACCCGGCAGTACTCCTGGCTATCAAGAACGAATATCATGCAAAAGGAGAGGTGACATCTACAATTTTTGGGATCGCAGCTATTGATGATGTGCTTACATTTGCCAACTGGGCCGTGATTGTGGGTATTGCCAAAGCAGCACTTTCTGCTGAATCTGAAGGTATCGGAAATACGATCGCCTTGGTGGCACTATCTCTTCTGTTAACTGTTGCTATTGGTGTGGCTTGCGGTATTATCTTTAATCTGATTACAAAAGTATTACCACGTGAGGATAAAAACTTTCTTGTGATAAGCCTTTTCGGGATGCTGCTTTCCTGTTTCGGCCTTGCAAAGATGCTGGGTGTGGACGAGATGCTCTCTACCATGGTGATGGGTTTTGTGGTGGTAAACTATAATATCTACCGAAGCCATATCTTTCAGCTTCTCGAGCGATATACCGAAGAGTTGATTTTTGTGCTCTTCTTTACACTAAGCAGCATGCAGATTGACCTGTTGTCGCTCGACAAGGCTTTTTATCTGGTAATACTCTTTATTGTAATCCGTTTTGCAGGGAAATGGGCAGGTGCCAGGAGTGGCGCATTGCTGTCGGGAGCATCACGGAATGTAAAAAAGCATTCGATTTGGGGACTTATCCCGCAGGGAGGTATTATTATCGGCCTGGCATTATCGTTAAGCGAATACAAAATATTTAATCCTGTTACCGAACTTATTATAAGCATCGTTATCGGAGCAGTGATCATTCAGGAGCTTTTATCTCCAATGCTTATAAAGCGATCTTTAAGGAGAGTAGGGGAGATAGAGTGATGTTTCCGTCATAGTTTCTATAGTGAGGAGTAAATTGTAAATTTTATTGAATAAATTGTCCGTACCTTTGCCAATGAATAATTGTGTGGGTAGAGAAAGGCATCCAAAACTATGTCCCTATCCTGAAATACAGTTTAATTGTGGGATGAAAAGGGATTATGGGAATATTTAGCTTTTTAAAAAGACCGTATTCATTTAGTGATGACCTCAGGCGCAATGCCCGGTTTATTCTCTGGGTAAGCCTTGGGATGATTGTTTTTCTGTTGCTTTTTCAACCCATTGGTGTGGAAGGATTTTCCCCAAAGCAGATATTTTATCTTTTTGCCGGTATCGTTATCGCTACCTTTCTACTTCTTAGCTTAAACCTGTTAGTACTGCCAAGCGTTTTACCTGCTTCGTTTTCAGGAAAACGATGGATTGTATGGAAAGAAATTTTGTGGAATCTGTGGCTTGCATTAAGTCTGGCAGCTGCTGATTTTATAGTCTATTATAAAGTCTCCGGCACAAGTGATCTCGAGTTTTTTGAAATCGGAAGAATCCTTCTTCTGGGATGTATCCCTGTAACTATCCTGATAATTGTGAATCAGGATCGCTTTTTCAGAAGTTATATAAAAAATGCTCAGGAGAATATCCGTCACCTTGTGGAGAAGAAAACTGTGTTCGACACTTTAATACATTTTGAGTCAGAATATAAAAAAGATAAACTGTCTATCCTTCCTGATTCGCTGATATTAATAAAGGCAGCCGATAATTATATTGAGGTGTTTTATCATAGTAAAGAAGGTATTAAGAGTCAGCTGATCCGAAGTACACTGGTTAAGGCGGGAGAGCAGATTTCCGAGTATGATTTTATTTTTCGTTGTCATCGTACCTTTATTATAAATAGTCATCACATAAAGGAGATCGAAGGCAATTCACAGGGTTATCGCCTCTATTTTGAAGGAATTGATTTTCCGGCACTGGTGTCACAGCGGTATATTCCGGTTTTTAAGGAGAAGACAAGCTAGTTATTCGCCCCTAAAACCCGTTATCTTATCCCTGAAATCCCTGTTTATCCCTTTCGCATTAAGGGTTACCACTGAAAATGATTCAGCACTGTTTCTCCCTGTAGTTTTGTCGTTCCTCAAGGTGTTGCCATAGGGCATCCTTCGAAGAATGGATAAAATAAAAAATGCAGGAAACAATGAATGAATTGAAAATTGGTGATCTCACCATCAGAAAACCCATCATTCAGGGTGGTATGGGTATTGGAATTTCATTAAGCAGGCTGGCAGCAGCAGTAGCTAATGAAGGAGGAGCAGGAATTATATCTGCAGTTTGCATTGGCATGACCGAGCCGGACTATAAAACGAACCTGAAAGAGGCCAATAAAAGAGCACTTCGAAAAGAGATCAGAAAAGCCAGAGCACTTACAAACGGTGTGATTGGCGTGAATATCATGATGGCTGTTTCTGATTACGATGATCTTTTCAGAATTGCACTGGAGGAGAAAGTTGATCTTATCATTATTGGTGCAGGGCTTCCTTTACGCAGACCTGCCGGTATTGATGAGGAGATGTTCAAAAACAGAAAAACAAAAATAATCCCCAAAATATCTTCAGCACGAGCAGCAAATGTGATTATGAAATTCTGGTCGGAAAAGCATGGTACATTACCTGATGCCTTTGTTTTAGAGGGTCCTCTGGCGGGTGGTCATCTTGGGTTTAAACCGGATGAAATCGACAGAGAAGATAAAACCCTTGAAACGCTTGTGCCGGAAACCAAGGCAGTAATTCGAAGCTTTGAGGTGAAATATAAAAAGAGTATTCCGTTAATTGCCGGAGGTGGTATTTATACCGGTGACGATATATACCATATCACCCAGTTGGGTGCAGATGGCGTGAAAATGGGAACCCGTTTTGTGACAACCTATGAATGTGATGCAGCATTAGCATTTAAGCAAACGTATCTCGACAGTAAGCAAGAGGACATTCAAATTATTGAAAGCCCTGTGGGGTTACCCGGCAGAGTGATTGCAAATCAGTTTGTTCGCGAGATTAACAGTGGAATGCAAAAGCCGGTGCGCTGTGCATGGCAATGTCTCAAAGGTTGTAAGTTCAAGTCAGTAAAGTTTTGTATTGCAGATGCACTTTTTTCTGCTGCAAGAGGTGACTTTGACAATGGATTCTCGTTTGCCGGCTCCAATGCCTGGAAAGCTGAACGTATTATGTCGGTGCATGAAACTTTCCAACAGCTTGAAGAAGAGTATCAGCAGAAATGTATCAGGAGAGCGGCTGTTTAAACCGTTGCTGCTTTAATAGATTATTTCGTGGTCTCTCCGCCCATCTCAGTGAAGACATGATCTTTGGGCTCCCACAGTTCAATTTTGTTGCCCTTACGGTGTAAAGGTTATAAGCTTTAAAGAAGTTTATTGTTTTGATTTGTCTTGTTGGCATAAATATTGCAAAGTATCTTTGTGCGCGCAGTTTTTTTTAGTAATTATTTTATTTACCAAAAAACTAATCAAATGAAATATACTTTGCATATTTTTGGAAAGTCAGCCTGTTGCCTTATTTGTCTTGGATTGACTTTATTAACAGCGTGTACAGAAGAAAACCTCCCTCCCCAATGTAAAATTGTTCAGCCTGCTAATAATTCATATTATTATATTGGAGATACAATCCCAATATCAGCTGAAGTATCCGACCCTGAAGCCATGATTACTTATGTTAATTTTTTTACTGATGGCCGGAATATTGATTATATTAAAGAGCCTCCCTTTGAAACGCAGTGGTTTACCAATGACTTAGAGCCCGGAGAATATATATTAAATGCAACAGTTGAAGATGGCTTCAATGAACGTATGAATGATGCCATGAAAGTTGTTCTGTATAATAATGCACCTCCGGAGCCATCGATGTTGTATTCTCATAACATAGGGTTTGCTCCATTTTGTTTAGTACTTCAGGATGTTTCCTCCAACAGGCCTGACTTGTCTACTTGGTATTTTAGTGATGACGAGCAATTAGTTGGAGCTGTGGTTGAAAAAACCTTTAATGAGCCTGGTACATATTCTGTTCGGCTGGAATCAAAAAACCGTTTTGGATCTTCTGAATTGGTAATTGAGGATATTGTTACTGTTGAGGATAATGGAAATCCATGTCCGGGAACGCCAACGGTAACTGATATTGATGGAAATGTTTATCCAACAGTGCAAATAGGCGATCAGTGTTGGATGAAGACCAATCTTAGAGTGACCCATTTCCCTAATGGAGATGAAATTAGAAAGGAGTCACAAAAATATTATTGGGAAAAACTTGCTTTTGGTGAAATGTCTCTATTATATTGTAATTATGAAAACAATCCTGTTCTGGGTTATGGATATCTTTATTCTTTATTAGCAGCAAATGCTGATAACTGGACACGGGATAATAACGATAAACAAGGAATATGTCCTGATGGATGGCATTTACCACAAAAGAGCGAATGGGAGACATTGGTGGAAACTGTCGAGGGAATTTCAGGTAGTTTAGGTGATGTATCTGAAATGCTGAGGTCAGAATATGGCTGGTCTGAAAATTCACCAGGTAATAATGTAAGTGGGTTTAATGCATTGCCGGGTGGGAGAAGAGGTTTCCAAGGCAAGTTTATGAATCAGTCAGAAGGCTATTGGTGGTTCGCTCATGATGTGAATTATCAGTATCCTTCCGCAGAATATTCTTTTACAATTCCAATTCGTGGTGAACATTTTTTCGTCTTTAGCCAGCGTAATTATGGATTATCAGTCAGGTGTGTAAAAGATAGTGAATAGGAGAGACAATATCTAATCTGTCCTGAAACTACTTCGACGGGTTTGACGGAACCTATTATCGAAGTGGTTTCAGCTCTCCTCAGAGTAGGTTTTAGTTTATGCGAATAGTGTATTATCTATGATAATTGAAGCACTATTTCGTGGTCTCTCCGCCCATCTCAGTGAAGACATGATCTTTGGGCTCCCACAGTTCAATTTTGTTGCCGTCGGGATCCATGATATGGACAAATTTCCCGTAAGGATATTCTACGATTTCATCCACTACAGTAACACCATTTGCTTTTAGCTTCCGCACAAGCCCCTCGATGTGCTGTACACGATAGTTTATCATAAACTCTTTCTCAGACGGCGCAAAGTAATCAGTGTTTTCCTCAAAAGGACTCCAGCTGAGGTAGTTTATTTCATCGGGGCGGTTGGCATTGCGGAATTCAAATGCAGAGCCGAAATCGCTGATTGCCAGTCCAAGGTTTTCGCCGTACCATGTTTTTGTAGCCTGAGGGTCTTTTACTTTAAAAAATACGCCGCCAACGCCGGTCACTTTTGGAGTTGTATCGTTCATAATTGTCGTTGATTGTTCCGCATTATTAACAGTATTGCTGCCGTGATTGTTGCAGGCGACAAGAAAAACAGCGGATGCAAATAGAAAGGTCAGAATCTTCATGGCGTATTGTTTATTGCGAAAATAGTCATTTCTGTATTTGAATTACCCTTTGATTTTGCCGTAATCTCTTTTCTGCGAAACAGCAAAAGACACTCTGTGCCCTCTATTTAATTTTATTAAGTGTTGCATATTGAATATTGATTATTACCAGAATATCCAATATCCAACACTCATTGAGTAATATTCAATAGCTGATTAACAGGGAGTTGTTCTGCTGTAATACTGTGTTTTTTGGGTGTGGTTTCAGTGGTAATATTGAATAATAAATGTAAAAGTTTGAAGTAAGATTTAAGAGTAGCCTTTGTGTCTGCGCTCAGTGCCCTTCACTTAATATTGAGTGTTACTTATTGGATATTGATTATTAAATATAGTATCCAAAATTCAATGCATAAAATTCAGAATACGGATTATTAGTGTTTTATCCTTGATCCGATCTTGGATTGTAGACTTTTTTTAATTTTTTTGGTACGCGGTGTCCCGCGGTGTTTCCGCAGAGTTTCGCGGTGTTTTTTTACCGCTAAGGCGCTATGGTGCAAAGATCTACGCTAAGCAAGGACAACTTTTGTAATTGTATTACCATCTAATTTTGCCGGATCCTCTTTTTCTGCGAAGCAGGAAAAAACTACCTGGTGTTGTTAAAGTTGCT
>PKSY01000076.1 GCA_002869405.1 Marinilabiliales bacterium | reverse complement strand
GGGACTTCTCGTTAAACACCGGTAAAGGACGTTGCGAAACCTGTCATGGCACCGGTGTGTTAGGCGTCACAATGGATTTCCTCTCCGACGTAACCAAAGTATGTCCCGACTGTAAAGGACTGCGTTTTAAAGATGAGGTGCTGGCAGTGAAATACAAGGGCATCTCCATCGGTGAGCTATTGAAGATGGACATAACGCAGATGCATGAGATTTTTGCAGGTGAGAAAAAGGTAGAGCCCGCACTGCAACTGTTAATGCAGGCCGGTCTTGGATATTTGCAGGCCGGACAGAGCCTCAGCACCATGAGCGGCGGTGAGCGGCAGCGTATTAAGCTGGTGAAGCAGCTCTCGGGAAAAGGGAAGGTGCTGTTTCTTCTCGATGATCCCACCACCGGACTGCATTACGCCGACGTGGAAAAGTTGTTGGTGATGTTCAGACATATTCTGGAACAAGGTCATACCCTGCTGGTAACCGAGCATAATGAAATGCTTATTGGAGCCGCTACGAAAGTGATAGAGTTAGGACCCGGGGGAGGGGACGATGGCGGGATGATTATCCGCGAAAGCGAAAGATAGGAATTGGCAAAAACTTTGTATCTTTGCCGCCCGAACAGGGTCCCATAGTTCAATGGATAGAATATCAGATTCCGGTTCTGACGATCTGGGTTCGAATCCCGGTGGGATCACAAGAAATCAGACCCGACAGGTTTTTGAAACCTGTTGGGTCTTTGTCTTTCTTCCCTCCTCAACTATTGCGACATGTCGCAACAGTTACATTCGCCGGCAAAATAAATCACCCCAAATTGAATCAGTAACATCAGTGTTTATAGAGGTAGTGGTCTTGTATAGTGATAAATTATTTTAAGAGGCCATGGGTAACGTTTTCTGTTTTTTTTGATAAAATCCCTAAAATTATCGCTGTCAATTACAAATCCATAGGCATTATATGCTTCTGAGAATTTTCGTATATTTAAGGCTACGATAACTTGTTGATTTTTGCAGTGTTCTATTTTAACGATTTCTTCTAAATATCTGTCTATGAAATCTCCGGATATACTAACCGTATTTGATATTGAAAAACTACAACAACTACAGGATGAGTTTTCTGAAGTAACCGGCGTCGCCTCCTGGATAACTGATACAGAAGGCACACCGGTTACTGCTCCTTCCAATATGAGCAGGCTCTGCCGTGATTTTATCCAGGAGATGGGAAAGGGCCACAAGCAATGCTTCTTAATGAATCAGCATCTCGCAAAGAATAAAAAGGATACAATATCCATTGACAGATGTTCAAGAACAGGACTGTGGGAAGCCGGAGTAGGAATTTTTATTAATGAAATCCTCATCGGAAGCTGGATGATTGGTCAGGTCAGGGCAGATGATGATGCAGGGCAGAAGAAAGTAAAGGCCGTTGCAAAGGAGTTTGGCTTCGATATTAATGAGCTTCAGGAGGCATATAATGAGATCCCTGTGATGGATAAGACCCAGTTTTCTCAAATCGCAAAGATGCTTCAGGTTCTTGTGGCTATGCATACAGATAATGCATACAAATCAATGAAAGTTGAGGAGTCGAACCGTGAATTAACCCGACTCTATGAAAATATCCCTGACATTATCTGGAAAGGAAAATATAATGTAAACTCCGGTGAGTTTTATGATACCTATATCTCTGATGTTGCAGAAGAACTTTTAGTGCTTGAAAAGGGCACATTAAAAAACTCTTTTGAGAAGTTCTTCGCATTTGTTTTGCCTGAATATCTTGAAGAGCTGTTTTCAACCATAAAGCATGGTGTCAGGCATCCGGGCGCGACATTCAGTAAATCCTACAAAATTAAAAAGGGCGATGGCACAATCGGCTGGTTTGAATCTTCAGGACGCGCATATCATTCTGACGGCGAGATTGAAATTTTTGGTGTCACCAAGGATATCTCTGAAGAGATCAGGTCGAAGAAGGAACATGAACACTCTGAAAGCCGATTCCGGGCCTTACATAATGCCTCGTTCGGGGGAATAGCTATTCATGATAAAGGGATTATTTTGGATTGTAATGCCGGATTGTCTCAGATGACAGGATATTCCCATGATGAACTTGTTGGTATGAATGGGCTGATGTTAATCTCTGAGAATACACGTAGCAAAGTAATTGCAAATATTGAGAGTGATTATGAAGAACCCTATGAAGCTGAGGGTCTTAGAAAAGATGGTTCTTTGTTTCCAATGCGTATTCAGGGAAAAGTAATTCCCTATCAGGGCAAAATGGTCAGAGTAACAGAGTTCAGAGATATTACCGAGAACAAGCAAATGATGGATGAGCTGATCTCCGCAAAGGAAAAAGCTGAACAGAGCGACCGCATAAAATCCGCTTTCCTGACCAATATGAGTCATGAAATCAGAACCCCAATGAATGGCATTCTTGGGTTTATTGAGCTGCTGAAAAAACCCGGTCTGTCTGAGAATACAAGAAATGAATACTCACGGGTAATACATAAAAGCAGTGTCAGGCTGCTGGATACCATAAATGATATCATCACCTTTTCAAAAATTGAGGCAGGTGATGTGCCCATTAAAAAAGAGAAAATTGAACTAATCGATATGTTGAAGGAATTTATTCCGGTTTTTGAGCCTGAAGCTTTAGGAAAAGGGAATAAAATCTTATTTGAAAACAGAACAGAAAAAGACTCAATAACCATCTATTCCGATAAAGTAAAGCTAAATACGATTTTGGTAAACCTCATAAAGAACGCTATTAAATTTACCGACGACGGAGCGATTACCCTGAACCTGGAGATGGTTGACAATCATATTCTTTTTAGCGTAAAAGATAATGGAATTGGTATTCCGGATGATAAACAGGAGTTGATTTTTGATCGTTTCATGCAGGCAGATCTTGGCATCACCAGAGGCTATGAGGGCTCCGGACTTGGGCTCTCCATATGCAAGGCTTATGTTGAAATGCTTGGCGGAAAAATATGGCTAAAATCTGAGCAGGGAAAAGGGAGCACCTTTTATTTTACACTTGAGGAGCCGCAGGTTGCCATGCATGCGGAGGCCAAAGAGGATATTACCCAAAATATTACCAGAGCTGCGGAAACTGAAAAGAAAAGCAGCTTAAAGGTGTTGATTGTGGAGGATGATGAGACCAGCTATGAGCTTATTACATTGATACT
>PKSY01000103.1 GCA_002869405.1 Marinilabiliales bacterium | reverse complement strand
GGATTAAAAGTTTTATACAAATATCCTAAATTATTTCCATATATAGGATCTCTTAAATATTCTATCTTTACCCCTCATTTTTAAAGAATACAACAATGTCACCATATACAAACATAAACACAAAGGCGTTTATCGCCCTGATAGAAGAGAAGTACGGCGGAGATTCACTGACCCTGATAAAGAAGGCCATAGATGTGGCTTATAAACTGTCGGAAGGCTATAAAAGCGGTGCCGGCGAGTCAGCCTTCGACCATGCCCTCGCCGTGGCTACCATCACCTCCCGCGATCTTAACCTCGACGCAGATTCCGTAACTGCTGCTCTGCTCCATAATATCCTTCCTGAACAGGGAACAGCACCGGAAAAAGAGATCCGTGAAACCTTTGGCACCGATATCCTTAACCTCATCAAAGGATTGCAGAAGATTATCGAGATGGATACCAAAACGGTATCTGTCAACGCCGAAAGCTTCCGCAACCTGGTAATCAGCCTTGCCGGCGACCTGCGTGTGGTGCTCATCAAAATCGCCGACCAGCTCGATATCATGCGCAAACTGGATAATGTGTCGCCAACAGTAGTGCGTAAGTTCAGCCTGGAAACAAAGTATCTCTATGCCCCTCTGGCACACCGCCTTGGATTGTACAACATCAACTCCGAGCTCAACACGCTGGTGATAAAATACCTGGAAGCAAAAGCCTATCAGGAAATTCAGCAGCAGCTTGAAGCCACTAAGGATATCCGTGATACCTACATCGATGACTTTATCCGGCCGTTGAAAAAAGTGCTGGACATGGAAGGCTTTAAATACAAAATTAAGGGTCGGACAAAGTCGGTTTATAGTATCTGGAATAAAATTTACAATAAAGGAGTTGACTTTGATGAGGTTTACGACCTTTTTGCTATCCGTGTAATTCTTAACTCACCGCCGGAGAAAGAGAAGGCTCATTGCTGGCAGGTGTACAGCCTTATAACCGGAGAGTATCCTCCCAACACCGAGCGTCTGCGCGACTGGATTTCCGTTCCCAAGTCGTCCGGATATGAATCTCTGCACACCACCGTGCTGGGACCCGGAAACCACTGGATAGAGGTGCAGATCCGTACAGAACGCATGGATGAGGTGGCAGAAAAAGGCCTTGCAGCGCACTGGAAATACAAGGGCGGTGCAGAGACCGGCGCCATGGAACAGTGGCTCACCGATATCCGCAACATCCTCGAAAGTGATACCCTCTCCATCGTCGATGTGCTCGACAGCCTCCAGACCGAGACGGTGGAGGATGAGGTCTTTGTATTTACTCCCGCCGGCGACCTGAAACGCCTCCGCAAAGGCTCCACTCTTCTCGACTTCGCCTACAACATCCACTCTGAGGTTGGCGATCACTGTGTTGGAGGAACCATCAACGGTAAAAAAGTCGGAATCCGCCAAAAGCTGAGAAGCGGTGACCGCATCAATGTGGAGACCTCCAAAAACCAACGACCCAAACAAGACTGGCTTAACTTCGTTGTTTCTCCTCGCGCACGACTGAAGATCAGAACCACGCTTAACGAGGAGATTACACGCGAAGCGGAAAACGGCAAAGAGATCATCAAGCGAAAGCTGAAAAACTGGAAACTGGATTTCAGCAATGAGAATATCAACCTCATGGTGAAAGAGTTGGGGTATAAGTACGGCAAAGATCTCTATTATGATATTGCCACAGGCAAGCTGGATCCGTTGAAGGTAAAAGCTGTTTTAACCAAAACGGAGGAGGGAAGCCATACACATGATATTGCAACACCTGAAGCAGCAGCATTTGAAGAGAGTGAACAGAGTTTTTCCGGAGATACACTGGTGATTGAAGAACATGTTTCAAATGTAATTTACTCCATGGCGAAATGCTGCAATCCGGTGTACGGTGACAAGGTGTTTGGATTTATCACCATAAACAAAGGCATTAAGATACATCGAAATACCTGTCCCAATGCCAGGGATATGAAGACACGCTATCCATATCGTCTGGTAAAAGCTACCTGGCACAAGGAGGAGCGCACCAACGCCTTTATGGCAACTCTGATGATCTCAGGATCGGATGAGATGGGGATTGTAAACAAGATCACACAGATCATCACCACCGAATTCCAGATGCAGATGAGCGGTGTGAAGTTCAACAGCAGCAGCGGAGTATTCAAAGGCGAAGTGCAGGTTTATGTACGGAATACAGGACATTTGGAGATGCTGATGGAGAACATAAGGAAGATCAAGGGCGTGTTGCAGGTGACACGCATGGGGAATTAATATTTTCATTTCTTTGGGGAATGCGGTGTTACGCGGTGGATTTTATGATTATATCCGGAGAGCCGTCGATTCATCGCGGCTCGGCATGGGGTAAAGCTGTAACGGTTTTCTTTTTTGGAACGCAGAGCTTCACAGTGTTAGCGCAGTATTCCGCAGTGTTTTTTTTGCTTCGCAGAAATCAAAATTTAATAGAACCATTCCATAGCTTCTAAGGAAAATTCCGTAGGTATATATCCGGGATTTCCCTGATGTTTTTCATATCTCTTTCTTATACATTTAGCCCAATTAATTGGAAACAATTTTTTTGTAATTTTATAGGACTTATTTATGAAATATATCTGACCATGAAAAATATTATTTTCTTTATTACTCTATTTATATCATTAGTTGTTGTTAAACCGGACTATGCTCAAAGTTTCTTTGAAGAGATTAGTATTCCTGATACAGCTTATATTTGGTCATTCGCACTAAATAATCAGGGAGATATTTTTTTAACTTCGGGTGGTCACAACAGAAAAGGAGGTATTCTGCGATTATTGGATGGTGATACTATGTGGCAGTCTGTTTACTCTTTTTCAGGAATTTATAATAATGGTCCTTTATCTATAGAAATTACAAATAGTGGAACTATTTATGTAGGTACAAATGTATATCAGAATTATCTCCTTCGGTCTTTTGATAATGGATATACATGGGAAGATTCAATAAATATTCCGGGAAGTCTTAATGTTGTTTCAATTCTCACTTGTGGGGAGGATAGTATTATGGTGGCCAGAAATCCGACTAAGCCTATTGTTGTCCATTCCATTGATGGTGGTAATACATGGGAATGCGATACGGTATCAACAGTGAATAATAATTTTATTCATGATCTTGAAATAACGAAAGAGAAAGTTG
>PKSY01000280.1 GCA_002869405.1 Marinilabiliales bacterium | reverse complement strand
CATCCGCATTTCTTATTTAATACGCTGAATAATCTTTATGCACTAACGCTTGATAAATCGGATCTGGCGCCTGCCGTTGTATTGCGGCTTTCTGATCTGTTGAGCTATATGCTTTATGATGCCAATGAGCGTACTGTTCCGTTGCAAAAAGAGATAGCATTAATTGATAATTATATCGAGCTGGAAACACTCCGCAGGGGAGGGGAGCTGAATATCGATTATCAAAAGGATGTAGATCAGCCCATGACTCCTGTTGCTCCGCTGTTGTTTATTCCGTTTATAGAAAACAGTTTTAAACACGGTGTATGGAATGATGCCGGACAACCCGAAATGGCCGTAAAGCTGATTATAAAGGATTACCATCTCTATTTTGAGGTGTCGAATACCATTGGGCCTGATCCTGAAGGTGAAAACGTTACCAGAGGTGATGGGATTGGACTTAAAAATGTTCAGCGACGGCTGGAAATTTTATATCCGGAGAATCATAACCTGACTATTGAAGAGAGAAACGGAAAATATATAGTTATCTTAGAGCTTGAATTATTAACTGACGAAGATGAAGGTAAAGTGTTTATTGGTTGATGATGAGCCACTGGCATTGCGCGTTGTGGAGTCGCACATCGAAAGGATGAACGACCTTGAGGTTGTGGCCAAATGCCGTAATGCTATGGAAGCCTTTGAAGTGCTCAAGCAACACAAGGTTGATCTTATGTTTCTGGATATTCAGATGCCCGGAATTACCGGCCTGGATTTTCTTAAAAACCTGCGCCACCGCCCCGCCGTGGTATTCACAACCGCTTTCCGGAATTACGCCCTTGAAGCCTTCGACCTTGATGTGTTGGACTACCTTCTAAAACCAATCTCCTTTGAACGTTTTTTTCAATGTGTGCAGAAATATTATCAGTATGCCGGCAACGACAGTGCTGTGTACAAGCCAAAAGAGGAGAAGTCGGCAGAGCATATTTATGTGAAACAGGGAAAGAAAGCCACGAAAATCCCACTCAACGAGATTCTTTTTATTGAAAGCCTTAAAGATTATATCAGAATCCATACTGATGAGGACAGATATATGATAAAGATGACCATGTGTAATATGGAGAAGCAGCTCCCTGAGAATGACTTCCTCAGAACACATAAGTCGTTTATGATCTCTGTATCAAAAATTACCGCACTCACTCCGACACGTGTGTTTCTTGGAGAGACAGAAATTCCTATTGGCCGCAATTATAAGCAGGGTGTTTTGTCCCGCTTGAATTATAAATAGAACCCTGTCGTTACAACAATTCTGCATTTTATCAGTTATCATCATAATAAAATTGTGATTATGGATAACACATATAGTACTCCCAAAGTACAGGACTTTCACATTGAGGGTGTGCAGCATATCGCGGCTTACGATGCCTATTCAGCAATGCTTGAAGGTGAAGTGCTGTTGCTTGATGTCAGAGAATCGCATGAAAAGCAAAAAGGACTTTTCGGCGATCAGGAGAATATCATTTATCATCCCATGAGCCGGATTATGGCTACCATCAGTAAGATCCCCAAAGATCAGCCTCTGGTGGTCTGTTGTGTTGATGGGGTTCGTAGTGCAAAAGTAGCAAATTTGCTACGGATACAGGAATTCCCTTCCGTAGCAAATCTTGATGGCGGCCTTGACGCATGGCAAGCAGCCGGTATGCCTGTTGTTGGAGGACAAAGCTCACACGAATGTTACTCCTGCGGCTGCGGTTGCGGAGGTTGATAGAAGTTTCTAATAAATATACTTCTTCTCCGAAGTCCCATCAGAGTATCTGATTATCATTATTACACCGCGTGTATCAGGATGAATTTCCCTTCCGGTGATATCTGTGACACTGATTACTTTTTTTTCTGTCAATGCCTCATGAGTTAACTCAGTTTGACCTGTAATTGTGCTCTCCCGAACATAAAATAAAGTCTGCACCTCCGGATGTGGCTCCGGATCATCCCAAAAGTTGTAATGCATTTCTAATGTGTCATTTTCAAACTGTATGATCTCAAAATAAAAATGCTGATAGAAATACTGTCCTGCGTAAACTGTCTGAAGATACTGAAAATGAAAACGATTGGTCTCCATCTGCAGATCACAGGATTGCGTGTTTGGATAAATTGTCGGCATTAACTGTCCTGAAGATTCTGTGTAAAAGCCGTCATTAAAAACCTCAAGTGTTGAAGGATAACTGTATCCCCATGTTTCTGAAGTTATCGTGCCATGCCATACTCCTGTGAATTCACTGAAAGTGTATTGCTGTGCATTACTGACACCTGCGAAAACCAGTACTGTAATAATAGTTGTATATAAATGCTTCATATGTAAATAGTTAGATATGTTAATAGCTAAATAACCGAAATATTCAAAGAATGTTTAGACCGCGATTAGATTTTCAGAAGATTATTATTTTTGTCGGATGAATTTTCATTACGCCATACTTCAAAACCCCGGACACAACAGAGTTTACTTCAACCTGTCAGGAAAATTAGCCCTGGCAGAACTGAAAATCGCAGCTTCAAGGCTTTCTCATCCCGCTAAGGACGTTATGATACAAAAGCTGGCAGGAGTAAGATATCTTACCTTTACCATAGAAGATAAACTCAACGAAGAAGATCTGATCCTGATCTCCAGACTGTCATTCTTCTTCGCTCTGTATGAAATCGTTGAGGTGGATGACGGTCGTGCGCTGAAACCAATTCAACAAGCTGAATACAACCATATTGATGAGAAGATCAGCAGCCTGATGAAGTACCAGGGCAAGACCAACGAGCTCTTCACCCGAATGATGATAAATGTGGCGATGCTCAGCAGTGATTTTGAGAATGCGGCCATGGATCTGCTGGATCCGGTTTCCGGTAAAGGGACCACACTGTTTGAAGCGCTGGTGTATGGAATGAACGCTTATGGTGTGGAACTCGACCCCAATGCGGTGCATGAAGCTTCCACATTCTTTAAACAATATATTCAGAAGGAGCGTTTCAAGTACACCCTTGATGAGCGCAGGGTTTCCGGCGCAAGTAAAACCGATGCTGTTTTCATGAAGGAGTTCTCCTTTGCCCGAAGCAAGGATGAATTTAAAAATCCCGCATTGCAAAGGCAGCTGGGTATGATCTGTGGAAGTACTACACAGCTCTCAAAATATTTAAAGAAGAAATCTTTCCACCTCATTGTTGGTG
>PKSY01000136.1 GCA_002869405.1 Marinilabiliales bacterium | reverse complement strand
TGATGTTACAGGATACGGACAAACCGATGTTACAGCTCAGAACGGAATACAGGTTTGGGGAAACAACACCACTGCAACTATTACAGATTGTAAAATTGATGGAATATGGTAAATTGGTGATGGCACTTGGGCAGCATCTGCAATCCTGAATTATTACACTGATATGACTGCAGACAATATATCCATTCAGAATTCAGATTATTGCGTGTACAATTATTATGCTAGCAACAGCCAATTCACAAACTTTACCTCAACGAATGGTTATATGGGTTTCTACAGCAGAGGCTGTGATGATGTTTCCTATGAAAATTGTAATGTTTCCCAGATGTCAAGAGGATTTTACAATCGCGCAGGAGACAACGCCAGCCACAGTAATTGTTCGGTTACACAAACAGAAGTTTCATTTAAAAACTATGGTCAGGCAAATGTGCTTGTTGATCAGTGTGCTGTAACATCTCCAACTGGTGACGCTTTTTATGGGTATGCATACGATGACTCAAAAAATGAGCCTGAAGATATTAATGAAGCTCAGCCATTTGGTGAGGGATCATCAAAAGAAAATAAAGAGGGTACCGGAATCACAAATGTTGAAGCAATAATTACAAATTCGTCATTTATTGGTGTAAATACTGCTGATAGCTGGGGACTTTCAATGATTACTTATGATGTCGGATGCACCGCAACTGCCCTGATTGAAGATTGTGTTTTTGAGAACTGGGATTATGCACTTTATGCTTATGATGGCACAGACGACAATTCCGGTATTATTGATATGAGTGCTCATGGAATTGATTTCAGTACAAATACAACAGGCTTTGGAAGCAATGAGCTAACTATGCAGCATGCTGAAAACAATTACTGGGGTGATGCCTCAGGTCCTCATAATGCAAATGTCAATCCTAATGGACTAGGTGTCGAAGTAATGGATAACGTCTCCATCTTCCCTTACTACACCGACGCAGCAATGACTACGCTCAGTGAGATGCCGCCGTTTAGAAATAATAATAAACAGTTATACTACAACTCGCTTATAGGTGCTGTTAATGATGCCGATCCAGGAGACGAAATTGAAATCAACGAAGGCGAGTTCGCTACAAGTAATCAGATTGTTATTGATAAAAACATCAAAATCAAAGGTAATGGCAAAGGTACTACAACCTTAACTCCATCTCAAAATACGGGTAGTTCAGGAGATGCCAGAGGATGGTGGCTGGTTAATGACGGTATATCATTAGATCTCTCTGACCTCACGCTAGATGGTGAAGGTTTTGATGTCTATCAGGGTATCAGACATAAAGGGAGTGGATCAATTGATAATGTAGAATTCAAATATATAATCCACCCGGGTTATGCCGGAACTGCAGTTGCAGCTTTTGGTACTAATGATGCCAATGTTGATATTTCAAATTGTGATTTCCTGCAGATAGGCCGTGTGGGAGTTCTCTATTTTGGAACAGGTATCACATCTTCTGACTTCACAAATAATACTTATACAGGAAAAGGTGACGGTGACTGGCTGGATTACATGCTGGATATCAGTGCCGGAGCTATTGTAAATGTAGACAATTGTGATGTATCTGAAAATACAGGTATTGCAAGTTCAGACGGCAGCACATCTGCCGGAATAATGGCAACCTCATATTATGGCGATGGCACTGTTGCAAATATCACAAACTGTAATATTCATGATAATAGCTATGGTATTGCAGTGGGATATGATGAAACGGATAATAGTCAGGTAGAAGCCCACTATAACATTATTCAAGACAACCCTGAATATGGTGTATATAGTACCTCTCCAACAGTACAGGCTCAACTTAACTACTGGGGTGCTGCATCAGGTCCTCACCATGCTACCACCAATCCTTCCGGAACAGGTGATGAGGTTTCCGACTATGTGGTATTCGAGCCTTTCTATGATAATGAAAATCTTACAGGCAGTCTGTTGCTCAGTACGGTATCCGTGCCTACAGATGCTTACCCCAACCTCAATGCAGCGCTTAACGCTGTGGTTGATGAGGGAACAATACTTATCACCGGGAATTTCGACCAGCCGGCGGTTACAATCGATAAGAGCGTAACAATTACCGCTGTTGCCGGCGTCGACCCGGTGATTACACCTTTATGTTCTACTACAGGTGCACTTATCACCCTTGATTACGATACAGAGGTTGAAATCGCTGACCTCACTTTCGACTTCTCCGGAACAAATGCCAATGGCGCCGTAATAGCCATGCAAGGCACCGAGGCCACAATATCAGGCTGTTCTTTCACAGGGCATGCCACCACAGGTTCCGGTGAAAGAGCACTGGTTATCACCAATGGCGCTGAAGTTGCTGTTCAGACTTGCACTTTCACAGGCTTTGGCTCAGGTACTGAAACCGGTACAGAAGAGACTGAGGCCGCGGTCCATATCCATAATGGTGGCGGAAACGCTCCCGAGGTGGAAATTACTCCTGACAACTATTTCGATAACAACTATATCGGCATTCATGTGGGTGTTGATGCTGCCACAACGGATAATTCAGAAGTCTTAATCAACGGTAATGTTTTTGGTGAAACCACCTGCAATGCCTATGCAATAAAGGCAGAAAACGGAAACTCCGAGATTACCGCTCATGAGAATATTTTCCATTGTCATACGATTTACATGGTTTCTGCTCCTTCAGGAAATGCACCATTTGATTTCTCATACAACTACTGGGAAGATAATTGTGATTCCAAAGGCGGAACATACGAAGGCGACATCAATGATGTGCCTCAGTACACCGACGAAAACCTCAACAACCTTGATGTATCAGTATTTGTAGCTCCTGCAAACTCTCTCACTACCGGTGGGGCAACAAGCCTGACATACAATGTAAACATCTCCAGCGTTACCTGTATGGGTGGCTTCGATGTTTTACTGACTATCGCTGATGACGATTTCACAAATATCAGCTTTACACAGGGTGTTTTTCTGAGTAGTCAGGGAACTACCAACTGGCAGGTATTAAATTCTGCTCCGGACTATACGATCAGTTGTTCACTTGACGGAACGGTAAACAATGCGTCAGGATCAGGAACACTATTCTCCATTACTCTTGATACCAAAGACGTTGAAAACCTCACCGGGGCACTGATAGATATTACTGCCGTCACCCTCAGAGGGCCAAACAACGAGACCATTGACTGCAATGGTTTTGCAGATGG
>PKSY01000077.1 GCA_002869405.1 Marinilabiliales bacterium | reverse complement strand
ACAATCATGAGCAACCCAAGATCCATGAAAGTCTCTTGCTGATCCTCAAAGGCACCGCTAACCTGAATCATTACTTCCGGAGGTGTATTTATCTCAGTAAGCTCCGACTGAATAACACCTGCCAGTTCTCCCAATGAAGTCTTATAAGGCTTCACTGAAACCGTTATTATACGCTCTTTACGCTTTCTTTCAATATTCGGCGGAGTCCAAACTTCAAGAACTTTACCTACATCCTTGAGTCGTACGACATTGCCCTGAGAGTTCATAATTGCAATGTTTTCCACATCAGTGATTGAGTTGCGGAAATTCTCCTCAAAACGAACAATTACATCATATTCATCGCCAAACTCACGGAATCGTGTGGTAGTAAATCCCTGGACTCTGTTACGAATCATCATGGAGACACTCGCTGTGTTCAGACCGTGTTGTGCCAGACGCTCCTGATCCAAAACAACCTGTAACTCCGGCTTCGACTCTTCCCGGCTGATATTAATATCAGTAGCTCCGGGGATACCTTTGAGACGCTCTGCAACTTCTCGGGCAATGCGGTTGGTAGTTTCTATATCATAACCATAGATTTCCACATCCACCTGATTACTATTACCTCCGAAACCCATTCCACTGCTGGTAGAAACATTATAGGTAAAAATCTCAGGTATCTTATCCATCTCATCCCTGAACAAAGATGCTATTTCCCAAACATCTCTTTCCCGCTCATCTACATCTGTCAGACTAATTGTATAGTTAATAATGTTTGATCCACTGGAGGAAAAGAGAGCCATCCAACCACCACGGTCATCAGCACCTGCGGAAGTAGATACCAGATCCGCTTCAGGAATCTTCTCACGTATAATATTATCTATTTTCCTTGCAATCTTTATCGTCTCATCAACTCTCAATCCGGACTGCAATTCAATCTCCGCTGTAATCTGACTTTCATCAGACTCAGGCATAAACTCTGTCCCTATTGATTGCATGAGGAACAACGAGCCAAAGAATACACCCAGTGCACCAATAAGAACAAGCCACTTATAACGCAATGCAAGACGAATTGACCGCTCATAAAAACTATCAAATCTGTCGAGAAGCCTGATTATCGTATTATCATAACTAAGCTTTCTTACTTTTTTGTTCTTCGGCTTCAGCTTCAAAAGCTTACTTGCAAGCATTGGTGTAAGTGAGATTGCAGCGACTGTTGAAGTAACAACCGTAATAGTTACAATATAACCCAATTGCTTAAAGAGAGTACCTGTTAAACCGGATACGAAGGTAAGCGGGAAGAATACCGCCACAACAGTAAGTGTGGTAACAATAACAGCTAGCCATACTTCATTTGTAGCATAAATCGCTGCCTCTCTGGGCGTGGAGCCTCTTTCGATATGCTTGGTAATATTCTCCAGAACCACAATTGCATCATCCACCACCATACCAATTGCAATGGACAACGATGAAAGTGAGATGATGTTGATTGAATTCCCGCTAATCCGCAGATAAATAAACGCTACAATCAAGGAAATTGGTATTGTCAGAATCACTATGAAAGTAGCTCTCCATCGTCCGAGGAAGAACAGCACCACGAGAATAACAGCAATTGCAGCGTACAGCAACGTTCTTGTGAGGTTGCTGATAGATCCCTGAATAAACTCCGAAGAGTCAAAAATCGTTTCAATCTTCACATCTGCAGGAAGGGTTTTCTTTAGTTCCTCCAGCGATTCACGGATCTCTTTGGCAATTCCAACTGTATTTGCTCCCGATTGCTTCTGAACAATCATCCGCAAACCAGTTTGGCCGTTAATTTTCTCATCCACAGTCATATCGCGGATAGTATCTTTAACGGTAGCAACATCGTGAAGGTAGATAGTCTGTCCGTTAAAATTTCCAAGCACGAGGTTTTTAATCACCTCACTCTCCACAAACTCACCTTCAATTCTTAACGGGTAATCCATTGAACCCATCTCCACGTTACCTGCGGGCATATCAAGGTTCTCAGCCTGAATAACACCGGCGATTTGCTCGATAGTAAGATTGTAGGCCTCCATCCTTAGAGGATCCACATTTACCTGAATCTCACGCCCCGGAGCACCAACAATACCAATAGAACCCACACCTTCAATACGGTTTAGCGGGTTTACAATCCGCTCATCAAGAATCTTCTCCAGCCCGTAATAGCTCTCATCTGCTGTAATCGCATAGAACATGATGGGCATCATCGAAGAGTTAAACTTAAAAATAGAAGGTTTATCCGCATCTTCCGGAAGTTGCTGTTCAGCAAAATTCAAGGCATCCCGGATATCATTTGCAGCCTCATCAAGGTCGGTGCCCCACTCAAACTCGATAAAAACAACAGAAATATTATCGCGCGACTGTGAGGTGATCTCTTTCACATTATTTACAATGTTAAGCTCATCCTCAATTATTCGCGTTACGTTTGTCTCAATATCTGAAGCATTTGCGCCGGAGTATGTTGTCATTACCGACATAAATGGTGCTTCAACCTCCGGATAGAGGTCAACATGTAGCCGTACCAGAGAATAGAGACCAAGAACAATAAGACCAATAAAGATCATTATTGTGGTAATTGGCCTTTTTACAGCTTGTCCATATATACTCATAATAATTTCCTTTCTTTATGATTTACTCAACAACTTCCAGTTTATATCCGTCAAGAAGGTTCTTCTGACCTGCAATGATTAATTGATCACCGGCTTTAATTTCGTCGCTGATAACCTCAATTTTATCGTCAAAACGCTTGCCCAGCTTCACATTAATGCGGCGGGCAACATTATCTTTATTGATATAAACAAAGCGCTCATTGGTACCCTCCTGCTGCAGGATTGCAACAGCAGGCAATACAACTGCTTCTTCCTGACCAAGAGCGAAATTCACTCGTGAGAACATCCCTGCACGGAGAATCTCCTTGTCATTTGGCACAGTAACTTCCACCATAAAAGTTCTGGTCATTGTGTTTATGGTAGGATGAATCAGACTTACAGTTCCTTCGAATGTTTTTCCCGGATAAATATCACAAGTCACCTCAGCTTTCATACCTTTATATACCAGTGGAAAGAATTTCTCAGAAAGGCCAACAACTGCTTTTAATGGATTAATTTGCTGTATGGTAACGATTGCTGCCTTCCCGGCCTGAGTATTTGGTGCACCGCTGTACATCTCCTCATCTTCATAATATTTTCCTGTAATAATT
>PKSY01000217.1 GCA_002869405.1 Marinilabiliales bacterium | reverse complement strand
TTATCATTACCATCATAATTTTCGTAGTCATTTTGCTCAAAAGAGATTGCCATGTTTCCATTCAGTGTCAGGCGATCATTAATGCCTTTGTGAGTAATGTTCATCTTGGCAGTAGTACGTTCTTTCTCAGTTCCTTTCATGATACCAACCCAATCGGTATTTGAAACAGAAGCACGGTAGTAGCTTTTTTCATTTCCACCTGCGAACGAGAGGTTGTTTTCAAAAGTACTTCCTGTACGGTATAGTTCGTCCTGCCAATCTGTATTTGCTCCACCATCAATAAAATCATAATTATAATCCACCGCATACTGGCGGATCTGGTCTGCATTAAGAAGATCAACCTTCTGGGCTATCTTACTTAAGGAATACTTTGTAGAGAAAGTAACCTCGGAAACACCACCTTCGCGGCCGGCACCTTTTTTAGTATTGATGATAATAACACCATTGGCTCCGCGTGAACCGTAAATTGCAGTTGAGGCGGCATCTTTAAGAATATTAAAGCTTTCGATATCTTCCGGAGCAATTGATGTAGGATCACCACCGGGCACTCCGTCAATCACATAAAGAGGATCTGCTGAAGCGGTATATCCTGATGCTCCGCGAATACGAACCGAGAATCCTGCATTGGGGTCACCACCTTTTTTGGCGATTGAAACACCGGCAGCTTTTCCCTGCATACCCTGGATCGGATCTGTAAGGTTTCCCTGATTAAGCTCTTCCGCGGTAACGTGTGAAACAGCACCGGTCTTATCAGTCTTCTTCTGAACTCCGTAACCGATGATTACCACTTCATCAAGAAGCTCTGAATTTGGTTCCAGCGCAACATCAACTCTTGCTGAAGTTACGGTAACCTCTTTGGCAATGTATCCTACATAAGAGATTTTTAATGCCTCTCCCTGAGGTACATCAATTGTGAACTCTCCGTCAAGATTGGTAACTGTACCTTTTAATAAATCCGAAGCTATCTGTACAGTAGCTCCGATTAAAGGATCACCAGTGTTGGCGTCTGTCACTTTACCCGTAACTGTTAATTGCTGTGCAAATCCTGAAAAGGATAATACACTAAATATTAACAGTACGAACACTTTGAATGTAGATTTTAAGTGCACCATAGTTAATGATTGTTCGTTAGTTTAATATAGTAGATCGATTGATTTTTTAGCTGGTTGCTATACATATTGGCTTGCTTTAAAAAATCTTTAGTGTAAAGATAAGAATTTATCATTAAATTATTAATCTAACTGACTTCTAATTTAATGCAACCGTTTGCGTTACATTAAAAAATGACTTAATTATCCAAAATGCGATGCCGGATTTAATGCAGATTAATAAACACTGTTTGGTGCAACATGTTCAAAAGACAAATTTGAATTTTGGGATTCGGCGGTTTATTCATTTTTGCAATCGTTTTCGATGTGTTTTATGTGCAAACATTTCATATATTTGCGTGTAAATGACCCGTTCCAAATAATACTGACAATGATGAGAAGCAGACAAGTTACCATAAAAGATATTGCAAAGCGGTTGGGCATTTCTCCTTCAACCGTGTCCAGAGCCTTGAAAGATCACCCTGATATCAGCTATAATACACGAAAGGCTGTTCAGGAACTGGCTCAGATTCTCGGGTACAAGCCCAATGAAGTGGCTTTAAGTCTGCGCACTTCCCAAAGTAAAATTATTGGCGTAATCGTTCCGGAAATAGTTCACCATTTCTTTAGCTCTATAATAAGTGGAATAGAGGAGGTTGCTAATGAAGCCGGGTATTATGTTATGATTTTTCAAACCAATGAATCGTATAAAAAAGAACTGGTCTATTCTCAAACACTTATTTCCAGCCGGATCGACGGGCTGATAGTCTCATTTTCCAAAGAGACAACAGATTTTGAACATTTTAACACCTTTGTTAAAAATAATATTCCAATCGTACTTTTCGACAGGGTTACTGATGATCTTGAGGCTGATAAGGTTCTCAGCGATGATGTTAAAGGTGCATTTCTGATTACGGAACATCTTATTCAGCAGGGATATCGCCGGATTGCACACTACGGATCGCCGGATTACATGAATATCAGCCAAAGCCGCCTGAAAGGTTATAAAAACGCACTCGAGAAATATAATATCCCTTTCGATAAAGATCTTGTTTTTAAATGTGATACTCACGAAGATTCCATAAAACTCACCCAGAAAATTTTTAGTGAGAAAAATCATCCTGATGCGGTATTTGCTGTAAATGATCTTACTGCCACAGGCGTTATTGTTGCTTTACGCAAAACAGGTCTTCGCGTTCCCGAAGATGTGGCCGTTGCAGGTTATACAAATGCACTGGTAAGCAAAATTGTGGATCCGCCGCTCTCCACCGTTGATCAGCATGGTTATGAAATGGGACAGGAAGCTGCAAGAATGCTTCTTCACCGCTTGCGGAAAAGGAACTCCGAAACTCCGTTTGAAACACGAATCGTTAAAACAAACCTCGTTATTCGCGAATCCACCATCAAAAACAATAAATAATTCCTTATTGAACCTCTTTTCTTTGCAATCGTTTTAATATGATGATTGTGGCGGTTCTTGTGGCTAAACGGCCTTTGAATTGCCTGTTTTCAGCGTGCCCTGTTTTTTTTATTTATAAAAATATCAGACCTTTATAATCGATACATGAAATCGAACGATGAGCTTTCTACACTAAAAAGAAGATTATGATAAAGAAAATTACCACAATGTTATTTATGCTGCTGGTTACTCTGACAGGTTTCTCTCAGGTTTCCAGTGACCCGGCTTTTCCTCTTGATACTGCGCCGGTAACAATTATGTTTGATGCCACAGGAACCGCTCTTGATGGTTATACCGGAGATCTCTACACACACACCGGTGTTATTATCGAAGGAAATTCAAACTGGCAACATGTGATTGGAGACTGGGGAAATAATACCAACCAGCCGCAATTAACAAGAACCGGTACTAATACTTATGAGCTTGAAATAACTCCTGATATCCGTACATTTTATGAGGTTGAGGAACAGGAAGTTGTGGAGAAAATGGCGTTTGTATTCCGGGCTGCTGCAGGATCACCTCAAAGTGCTGACCTGTTTATTGATGTCTTCTCCAATGAGTTAAGTATTTTAATCTCAGAGCCTGCAGAGGAATCAGTTATTGTTGGTCTGGAAGAAACTCTTGATGTGGTTGCAGGAAGCCCTTCAGCTGAAACCCTGCAACTCTGGCT
>PKSY01000100.1 GCA_002869405.1 Marinilabiliales bacterium | reverse complement strand
CTCCGGATCCCCAGAATATCTCACTCCCCTTGTCGAACTGGCCCCTGTCTTCTTCCAGCTCATCAAATATCCGGCCCCTGCAGAAGGGATAGCCATAGTAGTCGATGAATCCACCCGCTGCACCGGCATATTCAAAATGATCACGCTGATAATAGGAACGTAGTTTTGGCTGGCAGGCAGCAATTTCCGGATCTGAATCCATAAATTCCACTACCGGCTTTACCCAGTTTGGAGTGACTTCAATATCTGAGTTGAGAAGCACATAATAATCGGCCTCCACTTGCTTCAGGGCATCATTATATCCTTTGGCAAAGCCGCCATTGGTGATGTTTTGTATCACTCGGATCTGCGGGAAGTTGTTCTCCATAAACTCTAGCGAGCTGTCTGTGGAACCATTATCTGCCACAATCACTTCAGCGTCATCTCCGGTATGTTCAATAACTCCCGGGAGGAATTGCTCCAGAAATTTTCTTCCGTTCCAGTTTAGGATAACTACTGCTGTCTTTGCCAAGGTGAACCTTATTGAGGTGATTAATGCCTTTTATAAAACGTGGTAAAGGTATGAAAAATGTTTAGTTTATAAGTTGTTCGCCGGAGCGCATTTTATGCTTCCACCGTTTGTGCGACCAGAGCCATGTGTCAGGGTTATTTTTGATATGATCCTCAAGCATTTGGATATGCGAAAGTGTGATTTCATGCTCTGCGGTTTTCTGCGGCTCCGTAGTGATTACTTCAAACTCCACTTCGTATAAACCCTGTTTTGGATGGTATGAACGCATAAACACAACCGGAAGATTTAGCGATCTGGCAATCTTCTCTGCTCCTAAGAAGAATGGAGTATCCTGATTCAGGAAGGTAGTCCAGAAATTAATCTCTCCCCTTGCCGGAGTCTGATCACCAAGTATCATGGTATAGGTAAAATTACGACGGTTTTTTATCAAATGCCGGAATGCCTCTTTATAAGGGATTATCAGACCGGAGATCTTTCTTAGCCTGAGTGTGCCGGTCATATAACTCTCAAAGAATTTATCCTTTAGCGGTTTTGTTAACACAATGCCATGGTCAGGATAGGCAATGCTGATACGCTTGCAGATCCATTCCCAGTTGCCATTGTGGCCGGTTACGATAAGGAAACTCTGCTTGTTATCAAAGAACGGTTGCAGTACTTCCGGGTTACGAATAATCACATGTTTTTCAAGCTTCCGGGGTGAGAGGTGCCGGAATTTTATGGTTTCGTGTATGATATCTGCCAGGTTGAGGTAGAATCGTTTTGCGATTTTTCTTCGTTCTGCATCGCTCTTTTCAGGGAACGCACGCTTCATATTTGTCTCCACTACTTTTCTTCTGTATTTGAGGATATGAAAAAGAAAAAACGCCAGAACGTGTGATAATGCGTAAAGGATAAAAAGAGGGAGTGCTGCGATAAGCCACAGCACTCCGGTAAGTATATGCTTATGAATGTTCTTCATTAATTAATATGGGGAATTGTATTCGTCAAGGATTTTATTTCCGTAGTAATCCATATATTCCTGGAATTCAGTATCATAATTTGAATTACCCTGCGACTCCAGCCGCCACAGATTTTCAATCCAGTGCGGATTTTCCACTTCTCCCATGAGGTTACTGTGTAAAAGCTCATAAGTTCGTGTGGCCACATCACGGGTGTAGAATACAAATTTTACATCACGCTGTTCGCCGACATCATAGTAGTGCCAGATTTCATATGGGTACACCACATTATGGAAACGGTTTCCAATCACATGGTCAGGACGGCCGTATTTGCAGAAGTAATAACCTCTGCCGCTTTCATAACCGCGATTGGTACCATTAGAGTATTTTTTCTGAGCATATTGCACCAGCTTGTAGTATTCATTCCATTCGTATGCTGCTCGTGACCCGGCCCGCTCTGTCCAGAAAGTAATAAAAAAGCGTTCCAGCGACTGACGGTCGGCCTGTGGTGTCTGATGCCTGATAAACATAAGCTCAGAGTTTGAAGATCGCGGTACAAGGCTGCGCACTGCTTCACGCAAACTGTCGGTCGTTGTGTTGCCCTGAATAAAGGAGTTGGCAGCTATTGCTCCGGTAATACCATCCATTGATACATCCTTGCGGGGGTTGCTGCGTTGAATAAACTCCTTCTGTGTTGCCAGAAGATTGTTTTCCCTGTCACGAACCTCCACAACGATATTGAAATTTCCTGATGGAAGATCGGAGAGGTCGAACTTATTAAGGCTGATAGTCACCGGCTTTGCCTTCTGGCGGCTTAGTTTTCCGGGGCCTTCAATCTTCATTCCGGTTTCCTCATTTTCCAGAAATGCTGAGATAAGATAATCCTGATCTGCACCCAGAGTTTTATCCGCATTATACACCTCGGAATAGAAAATCAGCTAATTGCGGCTGTCGGGGTAGAAATTAAAAACACCGGGGATGATATTGTATCCTCCACGGGTTAACATTGATTGCTCCTTAGCATCAGAGTAACTGTCTATAAGCATAATTTCTGAGATGCTTATTGCGTTATCGGCATAATTGACAGAAATTTTCTGGCTGGTTTTTAACGGTTTTTGATCGGTGTTTTTATCTGAGATTTCGTATTCCATGGTATAATCGCCATTAGGTATCATATAGCGCTGCTGATCCATGAAATTAATCATGTTATGCACATTGTTGAGTGTGTCGGTCAGCTCAGGGCTATTGAATTCATACTTGTTGAATTCGATGATTTTATCACCTTGCTTAAACAAAACCAGCACCTCAATGGTAGCCTGGAATTTATTGTTGTCATTTTTGACAAAGGTGGTGCCATTTCCTTCCACGAGCATATATGTTTCAATATACGGGCTTTCGCCGGGGATAAAGAAAGTGGAATAGTTCATGTGAGCTCTCAGTCCGCCGGCAAAAGTTGCCATGGCAGTGAGGAACAGAAATGCTGTAAGGAGATATAACTTTTTCATAGCCGCAAATTTAGTTAAACAAAGATACACCAAAAGGAGTACAGCGCGCAAACAATGTGTAGAAGAAAAACTGTTTTCGATTAGTATTATTGTGGAAACAGAGGAAAACAGCGGTTGTTTAGCAGTCTGCAAACCGGAATAAAGACGAGTGTGCGGAAAAAAAGAAACACAATGCAGGAGTTTTTTTTTTGATACTGAGGAAATTGGATGTAAAGGGAAAAATATTTTTTGCGTAGAGTTTGAAGAAAAGAAAAAAATACTACTTTTGCCGACGGAGAAATG
>PKSY01000024.1 GCA_002869405.1 Marinilabiliales bacterium | reverse complement strand
GTATCATCTTTATGCGGATACCATCTTGGCAAAAACATAATATGTCGTCTTTCCATAATCTATTGTAAAACAGGATAACGTTCCGAAATATAAGAAATTACATTTTCAAGTCGCTCTTTTCCCGCACCTTTGACCACAAATACAGAAGCATTTATAGTAGATAATAATGTCTGATATTTTTTAAATAACTCCATGCGGTTATGTTCATCTTCACGCAAAGGATCCTCTTCCCATTCAATATCAGGATAGCAAAGCAAATATAAGTCAAAAGCCGGTTTATTTGCCGTTTCCATGATTTCATCAGGACAGAATCCAAACTTCACTTCCGACCAGATACGATTCACAATTGCCTCTGTGTCAAAAAACAACACTTTGTTATCTATATACCTATTATTCAAATTATTAATCCGAACCAACTGCTCACGATTAATGGCAACCACATCATTCAGGTCGTACTTATAACTTTTCCCTTCGAAGTATTCCCGGGAATATTCAGGACACCATGCTGTATTAAAAAATGCAGCCAGTGCTTTTGCCAAAGTCGATTTACCCGTAGCCTCCGGACCGGTGATTGCAATGCGTATCATGCTCCGGCCTCCGCAACACGTAGTTTGTATTTTCGACGCCATTCAATCAATCCGAGAATCGCAAGCACCAGAAAAACAAAATACTGAAAGCCTGTAAAAACCAACCCTTTATACACATACAAAGGCACAGCTACAATATCAGTAATAATCCAATAGATCCAGTTCTCCACCTTTTTACGCGCCATCAATATCATCGCTACAAGGGCCACAGCCGTAGTAAATGAGTCAGTATAAGGTAGATATGAGTTCATGTAATCAGGATCATCCTTCTTAAAAATCCATAAAGTCAGGAATATTAACCCATACGCTACCGCAGTAACTGCTATCCACAACCATTGTTGTCGTTTGGTATTCACAGTTATCTCCAGTGGCTTGTCATCACCGGTATTATGCGTCCAGGCATACCATCCATAAAGACTGGCAGCAGTGTAATAGAAGTTTATTCCAGCATCTGCGTAGAGCTGAGCGCTAAAGCAAATAAAAACATAGATTACAGTGCTGATTATCCCGGTTGGGTAAACCAGAATATTCTCCATTCGGGCATACCAAACACTGGCTATACCCAGAAGTACAGCAATGACCTCCAGATAAGTTGTATCCAGGACATTCTGCCAGAAGGTTTGGAATATATCCGGAAAAATCATGGTTTCAAAAATAACGTTTCAACCGATACCGTCATTATCTTCTTTTGATTACATTTTTTACTGCTTCAATTACAGCAGCTTCATTAAGGTTATAATGATCCATCAGCTGAGCCGGAGTACCGCTCTGTCCCCAACTATCATTTACAGCTACAAATTCTATCGGAGCAGGATGCTTTCTTGCCAGCAACTGAGCAACAGAATCGCCAAGGCCGCCATTCATCTGGTGTTCTTCTGCACTGACGACGCAACCTGTCTTTGCTACAGACGCCAGAATCGCCTCATCATCAAGAGGTTTTACTGTGTGTATATTGAGCACATCGGCTTTAATACCTTCTTCTTCCAGCGCATAAGCGGCATTGAGTGCTTCATAAACGAGATGCCCGGTAGCTACTATTGTTACGTCAGCACCGTCGTTCATTTTTATGGCTTTACCGATTTCGAATTTCTCTTCGAGGCTAGTAAATATTGGGACAGACGGACGACCGAAACGAAGATAAACCGGACCGTTATGTTCTGCAACAGCAAGAGTTGCAAGGTAAGTCTGATTGTAATCACAAGGATTAATAACTGTCATTCCCGGGAGCATTTTCATCATCCCAATATCTTCAAGAATCTGGTGAGTGGCACCATCTTCGCCGAGAGTAATTCCGGCATGAGATGCGCAGACTTTCACATTTTTCCCGGAGTATGCTACCGATTGCCGTATCTGATCATATACACGACCGGTAGAGAAGTTAGCGAAAGTACCCGTAAAAGGTATCTTTCCTCCATTGGCCATTCCGGCAGCCATACCAATCATATTTGCCTCAGCAATACCTGTTTGAAAGAACCTCTCAGGATATTTATCTGCAAAAGCATTCATCTTCAGAGAGCCGGTAAGGTCGGCACAAAGAGCCACTACTTCCGGGTTTATCTCGCCAAGTTTCTCCAGCGCTTTACCAAAACCCGAACGGGTATCTTTTTTCTCTGTAAACGAAATTCTTTTCATAGTTTATTTAGTTTGAAAACAGTTTTACATTGGTTGTGATACCGCTTTGAACGGTAAATTTCTTTTCAATGGTGTAAACGGTTTGAGATGCAAACCGGGAGCGGTACACCACCCGATAATTCCCCGGTTGCAGAATTAAAGTTTCCTGCAGTTCATTCTCCTGCAGGTTATAAACATGCTCCAACTCACTTCCCTTATCAAGGTATATACTACCAAAACCTTTTACGGATTTTCTTAAAACTACAATTCCCGGAAGCGGAAGTTCTATTTTTGTGGTATGACTTTGTGTAATCTCAACTGAATCAACATATACACGGGGAGTGCTCAATATTTCAAGATCATAAAATCCTGTACGATAACGCTCTGTAGTCCCGAAAGTCTGGATATTCAGTGTATTCATTCTTCCGGACCTTCTGATAATGCACTTCATATCCTTCACCGTTTTACTGTTATTACCAACAATCAGTTTCAGATCGCCCTGGCCGCATTGCATGGCAATAGTTGTGTGTTTCCCGGGAGTAATAGAAACGTTTTTCTTCTCAACGGGAGGAATTGTATGAACCACGATATCGTACTTCAGCAACGGATCGAGAAAAAGTGTATCCGGCACTCCATTGGCATTAAAAGTATGGATATAGTTATGCATCAGCTTTCCCGATACATTATCGAAGAAAGACATATTTACGTTAGTTTCAGTAGGTCGGTTATAATCATCCAGAAGGTTAACCTGTGCTGTTGTAGAGTTCAGCACCTGCGAAATCACCACCTTCAAAGCTTTGGAAAATTCCACCTCGCTGGAGGCATCATAATATGTACCGACGCACTCAAAATCTTTACTAAAATCACGACCGATGCCAATCACAAAAGGCTTCAGTGCGATACCATTTTTCTGCAATGACCTGGAAACAGCGCAGGGGTCACCATCACACTCTTCGATACCATCAGTAATAAGGATAATAATATTGCGGCAGTTATCACATGGCGGAAAATCTTCCTCAGCCTTTGAAAGCGCATAGGCAATAGGAGTTGTTCCCTT
>PKSY01000244.1 GCA_002869405.1 Marinilabiliales bacterium | reverse complement strand
TAAGGCTGTGGGAGAATCAGTTGAGAAGCCGCTGAAGTACTATCGCAATAATCTGGAATCTTTGCTGAATATCCTTGACGGGATGCAGGAGTACAAAATTCCGTCACTGGTATTTTCGAGCAGCTGCACCGTGTATGGTGAACCTGATGAACTTCCGGTATCAGAGGCTGCTCCCATAAAACCTGCCACCTCCCCTTATGGAAACACGAAACAAATCAGCGAAGAGATTATAAGAGATACCGCCGCAAACAGCAGCTTTAATGCAATTCTTCTGCGTTATTTTAATCCTATCGGAGCACACGAAAGTGCCCTGATCGGAGAGCTGCCTATTGGCGTCCCAAATAATCTGATACCGTATATTACTCAAACAGCAGCAGGAATCCGTGAGCAGCTGAGTGTATTTGGTGATGATTACGACACACCTGACGGCACAGCAATCCGTGATTACATTCATGTTACAGACCTTGCAAAAGCTCATATTGCGGCCCTGGAGAGAATGGCTCACAAAAAGAGTAAGGAGAAAGTTGAAGCATTTAACGTAGGCACAGGAAACGGATATAGTGTGCTGGAAGTTATCCGTGCCTTTGAAAAATCCACAGGCGAAAAGCTAAACTATAAAATTGCTCCGCGCCGCGCAGGTGATGTGGAAAAGGTTTGGTCGGAAACAACTCTTGCCAATAATGAGCTGGGTTGGAAGGCAGAAAAAAATATTGAAGAGATGATGGCCAGCGCATGGAAGTGGCAATTGGCACTCGAAAAGAAATAAAAAACAAATCCTCATGGACAAAATGAAAAAACATATTCTTATCACCGGCGGTGCCGGATTCATCGGCAGTCATCTGCTACATTTATTTGTAAATAAGTACCCCGAATATCTCATCGTGAATGCCGACAAACTCACCTATGCAGGAAATCTTGAAAACCTGAAAGAGATAGAGAACGCGCCAAATTATCGTTTTGAGAAAGCTGACATTACCAGCAATGATGAAATTTCTGAACTTTTCAAGAAGTACGATTTTGACGGGGTGATTCATCTTGCTGCGGAATCACATGTGGATCGAAGCATCAGCAATCCGATGGAGTTTATAAATACGAATATCGTAGGCACGGTTAACCTTCTTAATGTGGCACGGGCGCACTGGAACGGCAATTATGAAGGCAAACGTTTTTACCATGTGAGTACCGATGAGGTTTATGGCTCTCTGGGTGATACCGGATATTTCACTGAATCAACAGCATATGATCCGCGCAGCCCTTACTCTGCTTCGAAAGCAAGTTCCGACCATCTGGTTCGGGCTTACTTCCATACCTATGGCTTACCGGTAGTACTAAGCAATTGCTCCAACAACTACGGACCGTATCAATTCCCGGAAAAACTTCTTCCGCTGTTTATCCATAATATCAGAAACAGAAAACCTCTGCCGGTGTATGGTAAAGGAGAGAATATCCGTGACTGGCTCTATGTTGGTGATCATTGTGAAGCCATCGATACCATCTTCCATAAAGGAACTGCCGGCGAAACATATAATATTGGCGGTAACAATGAATGGAAAAATATCGACCTTATTCGGCTGCTTTGCAAGGTCATGGATAACAAACTCGGCAGAAAAGAGGGCGAGAGCGAAGAGCTTATCACTTTTGTTAAAGACCGCGCAGGTCACGACATGCGTTATGCCATCGATGCGTCAAAGGTAAAAAAGGAGCTTGGTTGGGAACCTAAAACAGATTTCCCCACAGGACTGGAAAAAACCGTGGACTGGTATCTTACAAATAAAGAGTGGCTTGAAAGTGTTACTTCCGGGCAGTACCAAAAGTACTACGAAGACCAATATATAAAGCGGTAGGTTTTATTCTGACTCTTTCATCTTTTTAACTCTCTCCAATACACCATCATAATCAGGGTATTCGAGAAGTTTATCAAAATTTTCAGGTCTCTCAGTTTTAAGGAATACGCTCCAGTAGGCCTCTTTTGTCATGCTTACATAATGAATTATTCCTTTATAATATTGCCGAACCTGAAACAGATTTAAGGCGATGAGTAAAAAAACTATTGCTACTGCTGAACGTTGCAGCCACTTTCTTTTTTGCTTAAGCATAATATCGATAAAAGCTGCCAGCGGAATAGCAAAAACAGCATAATAATCGACAAATGGGCGGCTTCCAAAACCGCCTCCATACCACCAGAAGCACCAGCTGGAAAAGACATATATCGTGATGACGCTGATAAAGAGTGAAGGCCAGAACAGACCTCTGTGTTTTCGGTATAATGGTATCAGACCAACCAGCGCGAAAATCATTATAGGAGTATACAACAACCATCCCTTTCGGTAGCTGAACAGCAGTTTAAAAACTGCCGGGTCAGTCCAGAAGAAGCCCACATCATCACCATAACTCTGATAGATTATGTGGCCTGTAACAGAGTGCCAGTATAATAGCTGCGGGATCCATACTATAAAAGCCGCAAGCATCATTATCAATACCTGCCTGTAATTTCTTAAGAGAAAACGAAGGCGCTCACCCAGGTCGCTGAACCTGCTCACATTAAGCAATCCGAAAAGTGCAATAATCATGATGTTGCTGGGACGAATAAGGATAATCATACCGGTAGTCAGTCCCAACTGAATTGTAGTCTGCCACGAAGGTCGCTCAAGCCATTTAAGCAAAAGCCAGATAAACATCGCAATAAAGGCAAAGCTGAATACATGTGACATGGCGGCCTCTTTGGTGCCGTAATGCAACAGGTTGGTTCCCAGAACAACCGCAATCAAAGTCAGGGCAGCTGTTTTCTCAGAATAATATAGTTCGAGAATTCTTCGCAAGAAATAGATTCCAAGGATAAAGAAAAGTACAGCCCCAAATTGCAACATAAAGTCATAAGGCATACTGTATCCATGAGCGGGAATGCCGAATAACTTTGCTCCGACATGAGCGATCAGAAAAAACGGGGCGTAACATATGGCGAGCCCGCTTGTATATTGTATTATGCGCTTGCCGTCTTCAGTTGTATTAAACCAAACCTCTTTTTTCTGAATATCCTTATGTGGATTGTCATCATCAAAGACAAAATTAAACTGAAGGTCGTGATAGATAAAAGTTGCAGGAAGATAGGCATAGTATCCCTTTACGTCACTTGCGATAACCCTTTCGCCGCGAGTCCAGATATGTGAAAACACATTAATCAGAATTACGGCAAGAAGAATCACAAAGTAGGATACCTTAATCGGCTGCCTGTATATTTTACCTGCAATGTTCATTGGCATTAAAATTCATCATCCTCGTAAAGGGAGTTATTCTCCTGCTGATGCTGCTCATTCCATTTATCACAGTCAATTTCAACGGAAAGCGGTTTCAGCGGTTTATCAAAATCGCCCCGATAAAAATTAAGTGTAGTGTCAGCATATATTTTTTGAAGATACAGCGCAAAAATCGGTAGTGCCATGTTGGCCCCCTGCCCGAGCGTAATGGTTCTGAAATGTGCTGCACGGTCTTCACAACCTGTCCAGACTCCTGTAGTAAGCTTTGGTGTTATACCCATAAACCATCCATCGGAGTTATTCTGTGTTGTTCCTGTTTTTCCTGCAATTGGAGTATCAAACCCATATTTATAACGAAGCCTGATACCTGTTCCTGTCTGCACAACACCTTTCATAAGTTCAATCATCAGGTAGGCTGTTTCTTCGCTCATGGCTTCCTTTTGATTTGGTTCAAATACATCCAGGACATTTCCGTTTCTATCCTCAATACGGGTTATAAAAACGGGCTCAACATAAACACCTTTATTGGCGTATGTATTAAGGGCTCCAACCATTTCATAGAGGCTAAGATCGGCAGTACCAAGCGCAATAGAGTACACTTCCGGGATTTCTGATTTCACTCCCATTCGCTCTGCCATTTGGATTACCGGTCTGGGGCCATAGCGTTTAATAAGTCTTCCGCTAATCCAGTTATTGGAGTGAGCCAGTGCCCACTTCAGGCTTACTTCCCGACCGCGCTCATCCTGTGAATCATTTCGCGGCTCCCAGGTCTCACCATTTCCAAGGTCAATACTCACCTGCACATTGGGCAGGGTGCTGCATGGAGAAAACTCGCCCTCCTGCATTGCCAGGGTATAGAGGAAAGGCTTAAATGTAGAACCTACCTGCCTGCGCATATTAGTCACATTATCATACTGAAAATATTTGTAATCCGGACCACCTGCATAGGCTTTCACATGCCCTGTTACCGGTTCCACAGACATAAGTCCGGAGCGAAGGAAATACTTATAATAACGGATTGAATCCATGGGACTCATAAGAGTGTCAATTTCTCCTTTCCAACTGAAAACAGTCATTTCTATGGGAGTTTCAAAACTCTTTCTGATACTGTCTTTGGAAGCACCACTGCGTCGCAGGCTCCGATATCGCGCCGACCTTTTCATAGCAGATTCCATCAGACTGTTAATCATCTTTTCTTCAACACTTTTATCGAAAACGAAAGGACCATTAGTATAACCTTCCCAATGACGGTAAAATGCCGGTTGAAGATCCTCACCAAGGTGTTCACGAATAGCCTCTTCTGCATAGCGCTGCATCCGGGAATCGATAGTAGTATATATTCTGAGACCATCACGGTACAGGTCGTAATTTGTTCCATCAGCTTTAGTATGCTCCTTGCACCAGCCGTGCAGTTGCAGACGGATATACTCACGAAAATGCTTTGCCAGTCCGGTGGTATGATCCTGTCGTTTGAATCCCGTCATATCAAGTTCCATGGCTGAGATGGAGTCATAATCTGTTGGAGAGAGAAAATCGTAACGCTTCATCTGTCCTAAAACCACATTACGCCTTGTGGTAGCGCGTTCAGGGTGTCTGAGAGGACTGTAATAACTCGGAGCACGCAAAATTCCCACCAGCACAGCAGCCTCTTCAACGGTAACTTCAGCAGGAGTTTTATCAAAAAATATTCTGCAGGCAGACTTGATTCCAAAAGCATTATTTCCAAATGCAACAGTATTAAAATACATTGCAATAATCTCCTGCTTGGTATAGTTACGTTCAAGTTTAACAGCTGTTACCCACTCTTTAAACTTGATCACCACCAGGTCGAGTTTATTGTAATCGGACTTTCGGGGGAAAAGGTTTTTTGCCAGCTGCTGAGTAATGGTTGATCCACCTCCTTTTCTGTTACCTGTAACCACGCCGACAGCCACCCTCATCAATGCCTTTACATCAATGCCAGGGTGTTTAACAAACCGGATGTCCTCAGTTGCGATCAGTGCATCCACAAGATTTGGTGAGAGTTCCTGGTAAGTTGTATTAGATCGGTTTTCAATATAATACTTACCCAGCAGTACTCCGTCGGCAGAATATATCTCTGATGCCAGATTCGTATCAGGGTTCTCCAACTCTTCAAAACTGGGCATAAACCCCATCCATCCAAGGGAGATGGAGATAAAAATCATGGCGATAAGTGCAACACCTGCACCATATATGATCCATAATATTCGGGTATACTTTCGGTAAGATTTTGCGTTCTCTTCCATCTGGCAGTATCGTGGTTTGTATTATAATTTGTCCTCTGCAAAAATAAACGCAGAAATATAAAATATCTTATATTATGAAGAATTTACATCTTAATCATGTGCCTTCACAGTGAAGCCAACATGTAAAACATTCTCCAGAATCTGATCCTCTTCCCTCATTGCCTGATAAAAAGCAAAATTATACGCTCCGGGAGTTGAAAATCTTATATTTCTGCTCAGAAGGATATTATCCTCTCTGATTTTCCCAACGCCTTCGCCAAGCCAGTTTCCACTGCGGTCACCAATAATAAATTCTACTGTATCTCTGGTTGACGTACCATCGGGATAGTCAATATCTGCAAAGACCCAAAGGTTTCTGTATTTATACTCCACATTATGGCGGATATGAAAAATCAGGTCGAAAGTGTTAAGAGTATCGTCCAGAGAAACTGAAAAACGAACAGGATCATTCTGGTGCCAGCCTCCTTCGGGGATATCATAATACTCCTCATATACCACACTCCTGTTGCATGATGCAAAAAGCATTGTGAGGATAATCGTAACCAGGAGTATCTGAAATGTTTTCATATTCATAAACACAGTTTTTCCGGCCGGTTAATCATCAAAACGACGAAGATCTTCTTCAGAGATTCCAACCTCAAAATCTGTTTTCTGCTCCTTCTTAAAAGCGAAATCTTCAAGTTTTTCAGGCATTTTGCCTTTACTGTTCATGCTGATAATTTTATTCACTTCATTCAAAGGAATAGCCATAATGCTGGAGTTATCATTCACGTAGGAATACCACACAAGCCGCTTAAATACATCAGCTTTCATATATTCAGCATTCCCGTGTTTTGATTTTAGGACGATGTCCGTGTTCGGGAATTCTTTCAATGCATCCTGATATACTTCGTACTCATAGTTCAGGCAACATTTCAGCTTAGAGCATTGTCCGGCCAGCTTTTGGGGGTTCAGAGAAAGCTGCTGAGTTCTTGCTGTAGAGGTTGTTACGGAGCGAAATCGTGTAAGCCATGTCACACAACAGAGTTCTCTGCCGCAGGAACCTATGCCGCCCATACGTGCTGCTTCCTGTCGCACACCGATCTGTTTCATTTCTATACGGATACGAAACTGCTCGGCGAGAATTTTTATCAACTGACGGAAATCCACACGATCTTCGGCGGTATAATAAAATATTGCTTTTGTACCATCACCCTGAAACTCCACATCATTAAGCTTCATCTCCAGGCCAAGGTCATAGATAATTGTTCTGGTGCGGAAAAGTGTATCTTCCTCACGCGACACGGCATATGACCACTTTTCAATATCATTCACACGTGCTTTTCGGTATACTTTTCGGATCTCTTCAGATGGCGAGATATTTTTCTTTGCCATCTGTCGCTCCACAGGCTTACCTGTTAGCGTAACAATTCCAATATCATGCCCCGGAGAAGCCTCTACCGCAACAATATCACCGGCTTTGAGGATCAGTTCTTCTGTTTTAATGTAAAAATCCTTTCGGGAATTCTTAAAACGTATTTCCACATATGGCGTTTCTTCACCGGCATCAGCCTCGGGAAACTGCAAAATCTCATCCTGAACATCCAGTTTGCATGCTCCATGAGAAAAACATCCTTCTCCTTTTGCCGATGCATCAGGAGTTCCGCTACATCCACGATAAAGGAATGGAGTTGTTTTAGAAGATATATAAGTCATAGACTAGAAATCAAAGTTATAAAAAGCAAAGATAACAAAATCATGTGTTCCTTTTCGGGGTATGAAGGAAATTGCTCATCTTAAAAGACAGGTCTGTGAGAATAATGTTAACGTTACCGTATCTGCCGATTTGAAAAATGGCTTCGTTTAATTGTTCATAAAACCCGGGAAGCACATCAGGGTGAATATAAGGAGCAACATTCTGCAGAAATTCCTGTTCCTCACCGGTGCGGAAAGTTAACTCTTGCGCTCCTCTGTTTACCAACATGGCATCACGGATTAATTCCTGCGCATAATGTAAAAAACGGATTGTCTGCTCTCTGTTTCCTGAAGAAAACTGAGTAATAGCATGGTTTATCTCAGTGATCGAAGCTTTAAAGCATCCCCGCAACCAGCTGCGGAATAGTATAAAATTCTCAGCACCGAAGTCATCCTGCATGGCAAGAACTATTGCTTTTCGCAGATTCCCCTCTGCACGGATTGCAATGGCATTTGCTTTTTCAGATGACACGCCATATTGCGCTACCAAAATATCTTTAAGTTCATTTTGAGGATATGGCAAGACCTTGACCAGCTGTGTTCTCGACTTAATGGTATTCAGAATCAGATCCTGATTTTCTGCCACAAGAAGGAAAAGCGTTTTCTCTGGTGGCTCTTCAAGGATTTTCAGAAGTTTGGGGGCTGCTGAATAAAAAAGACGTTCCACCATCCAGATAATCACTACCCTGTACTCCGATTCAAATGATTTCAGGCTTAGCTTCTGGATGATATTGTTGCAATCCCTTGCATTAATAATCGTCTTCTTCGACTCCAGGTTAATTTTATGATGCCAGTCATCGAGATTGATAAGCTCCCGCTTTTCAAGCAACAGCTCCCTCCATTCGCGGATATAATCAGCACAAACTGCATTTGACAGATCCTTTCTGTTGGAGATGGGATAAAGAAAATGCAAATCAGGATGGGCAAGTTTCTGATATTTCACACAGGAGGGGCAAACACCACAGCTGTCGTCTTCACTACGGTTTTTGCAGTTAACATACTGAGCATACGCGATGGCAAGGGCTAGTTTATTTGTACCCTCTGCGCCAAGAAACAGCTGTGTATGACTGACGCGCTGTTCCTTCACAGCCCTCAATAGTTTGGACTTAACCTTTTCCTGTCCGGGAATATCTTTCAGTTGCATTGTGGTGCAAAGATAACAAATAGTTGGAGTGATAATTCCTGAAAGATACTAACTTTGTTGCTAAATAAAAGATCTGTCCTATGCGATACGAACCCATAAACCCGGAATTATTCATCAACAATCGCAATCGGCTCTATGGAGCATTAAAAACCAAAAGTGTTGCTATTATTACCAGCAATGAAGAGATGCCCAGAAACGGAGATCAGTATTTTCCTTATCGTCAGAATTCCGATCTTTTCTACTTTACGGGAATTGAACAGGAAAAAACCATGCTTGTATTGGCTCCCACACATCCGAATAAAGCTTTTAGGGAAATTCTGTTTATTCTCAAAGCCAGCCCTGAAGAGGAGCAATGGAATGGTCATAAACTTACCATTGAAGAAGCCCGGGCAATTTCTGGTATTCAGACAGTAAAGTATCACGACACACTGGATTTCATACTTAACGACTTAATATTCTGGGCCAAAAGAGCATATCTTGCCACAAATGAATATCCGAAATTCTTCCCTGAAATCAGCAACAGAGATCAGCGCTACGCCCATGAATTCAAGGAAAAATTTCCACTCATTAAAATTGAACGCCTGGCACCGGAAATCACTAAACTCCGTCAGCAAAAGCAACCTCAGGAAATTGATCTGATAAAAAAAGCCTGCGATATAACAGGAATTGCTTTTAACAATGTGCTTAAAAACACAAAAACCGGAATGAAAGAGTATGAAGTTGAAGCACTCATGACTTTCGACTTCCTCAGGCTCGGAGCCAAAGGCCATGCATACAGCCCAATCGTTGCATCAGGGAAAAATGCATGTGTGCTTCATTACATCACTAATCATCAGAAGATTAATGATGGTGATCTTTTGCTAATGGACTTTGGTGCTGAGTATGCCAACTATGCGGCAGACTGCTCCAGAACCATCCCGGCGAACGGAAAATTTTCACCGCGACAAAAAGAGTGTTACAATGCAGTACTCAGAACGTTTAAAAAGGCGAAAGCACTCTATACCCCGGGAAACACCATTAACAACGTTAATAAGGCGGTGTGGAAAATGATGGAAGAGGAGATGATTGGCCTCGGACTGTTCACAAAAGAGGATGTGGAAAAACAAGACCCCGATAATCCGTGTTACTTTAAATACCTGATGCATGGTGTATGTCATCCTGTAGGACTTGATGTGCATGATGTGGGAGGAAAAGATGATCCGTTTCCCAAAGGACAGGTACTTACACTGGAACCCGGAATCTATATCCCTGAGGAAGGATTTGGAATCCGGCTTGAAAATGACATTGTTGTGGGTGATACTCCCGTGGATTTGATGGAGAATATCCCCATAGAAGCTGATGAGATCGAAGAGATTATGGCTTCCTCAAACAATGATTAGCAGGTTAAACCGTTAACAACAAAAAACAGATTAAATACACATACTATGTTTTCAAAAGAGACCTACACAAATCGCAGAAACAAACTTCGTGAAAAACTATCGTCGGGAATAATTCTGATGCCCGGAAACAGCGAAGCTGCATTTAACTATCCTGCAAACACCTATCATTTCCGTCAGGATTCCAACTTCCTGTATTTCTTTGGCCTGGACCACCCGGACCTGGCAGGTGTAATGGATATTGATGCCAACAAAGACTATATTTTCGGTAATGATGTGGATATGGATGACATCATCTGGATGGGACCACAACCGCTGATGAAAAATCGTGCCGCAGAAGTCGGAGTAGAAAATACTGCCCCGTATAACGACATTATTCCTTTTCTTCAGGATGCCATTAAGGCGGGAAGAAAGATTCATATCCTTCCACCTTACCGCGGTGAACACTTCATTGAGCTGGAGCGTCTGCTCGGCATCAGCCATAAAGCAGTGAAAAACTACGTTTCCGAAGAACTGATTAAAGGTGTTGTTGCACTGCGTGAAATCAAGGAAGATGTTGAGATTGCTGAGATAGAAAAAGCAGTAAATGCTGCATACGAGATGCACACTACAGCAATGAAAATGGCTATGCCCGGTGTAGTTGAACAGGAAATTGCAGGAGTAATGGAAGGTATCGCATTGAAAAATGGCGGTGCTGTTAGCTTCCCCATTATCCTCAGTATTAATGGTCAGACTCTTCATAACCATTACCACGGAAATACACTTACTGTTGGCCGAATGATGGTTGCTGATGCAGGTTGTGAAACCACACTTCACTACGCTTCTGATATCACACGTACAGTGCCGGTTGGAGGCAAGTTTGATGAGCGTCAGAAAGCAATTTATGAAATCGTGTTGAAGGCAAATATGGAAGCTATCGAAGCTTCACGTCCGGGAATCAAAAACCGTGAACTTCACCTTGGCGCTTGTAAAACTATTGCAAACGGACTTAAAGAGCTTGGACTAATGAAGGGTGACATTGACGAGGCCGTTCGTCAGGGTGCTCATGCAATGTTTATGCCTCACGGCCTTGGTCACCACATGGGAATGGATGTCCATGACATGGAGGGCCTTGGTGAAAACTACGTGGGTTATGATGAAGAGACTGTTCGTTCTGATCAGTTTGGACTTGCATTCCTGCGCTTTGGGAAAGAGCTGAAGCCGGGTCATGTGTTCACTATCGAACCCGGATGTTATTTTATTCCTGCCCTGATTGACCAATGGCGTGAAGAGGGTAAATTCACCGAGTTTATCAATTATGATGAGGTTGAGAAGTACAAAGACTTTGGTGGTATCCGTATTGAGGATGATATTCTGATTACTGAAGATGGACATCGTGTACTGGGTAAACCCATTCCAAAGACTGTAGCAGAAATTGAGGCTGTAATGGCGCAATAAAACATATTTAATTTATGAGACGCATGGCTGGTAGAGACGCACCGCAGTGCGTCTCTTTTTATTAACAGATAAGCACGTCCGTTATTTTTGATTATTAGATAGGCACGGCAGTGCGTAAATACCGGGGAAGCAGCCGGGGGATAAAAATGATATTTAAATAGAAGATTTATGTCAGTAGAGAATTTCTTTCCTGTAGAATATTCGCGGCTGAAAACAATACCAGTTGCAGTAGGTAATGTGACTATTGGTGGAGATAACCCGATTGTGTTGCAATCCATGACAAATACACCAACCATGGATACCGAAGCTACTGTAGCTCAATCAATTCGGATGATTGAGGCGGGTTCACAGCTGGTGCGGATTACTGCACCCGGCGTTCAGGATGCAGAGAATCTGGCGGTTATAAAAGCAGAGTTGAAGAGACAGGGATATGATGTTCCGCTGATTGCCGACATTCACTATCAGCCAAAGGCGGCCGAAGCAGCAGCAAGAATTGTGGAGAAGGTGCGCATCAATCCCGGGAATTACACGGATCGTAATATCGCCGGCAAAGTTGATTTTACTGATGCCGAATACAATGCCGAGTTGGAGCGCATCCATGAAAGGTTGAAGCCACTTGCAAAGATCTGTAAGGAGTATGGAACAGCACTGCGTGTGGGAAGCAACCACGGCTCGCTGTCGCAACGAATTATGAGCCGCTACGGTAACACTCCGGAAGGCATGGCTGTTGCGGCGATGGAGTTCATCCAAATTCTTGAAGATCTTGATTTCCATAAGACAGTGGTGAGCATGAAAGCTTCCAACCCGCGGGTGATGGTACATTCTGTGAGGATGATGGTTGAGATGATGCAACACCACGGTACAGTTTACCCGATTCATTTGGGAGTGACAGAGGCTGGAGCAGGCAGGGAAGGACGCATTAAGTCTGCGGCAGGTATAGCGTCGCTGCTGGAAGAGGGAATTGGTGATACCATCCGTGTTTCATTGACTGAGGCACCTGAAAAAGAGTTACCGGTAGCAAAACGCCTGGTGCGAAATCATCATCCTAATGAAAAGAATACTGAAAAAGTTAGCCTTCCAATAGGTTACAAGGAGTATAAAGGTCATATGAAAAGCCCGGATACCAGTGAGATTCTTGCTATTCCCGATGAAATACTATCTTCTGATTACAAATGGATTACCATTACAGACCCAAAACTTTCAAAGCATCAAATTCAGGAAATAACCACAACAGATAAAACAGGAATTATTCTCGATCTGACTGGAGCAGATGAATTAGTGCCATATCGAAAACTCTTTGCACAGGTTTATGAGAGCGGCAAAAACATCCCGGTAATTCTTAAACGTCATTTTTCCGGGTCAGAGAAAGAGCAGATTTACGTGGAAGCCGGCCGCGACTTTGGTTTTTTTATGCTCGACGGGCTTGGTGACGGAGTAATGGCCACCGCAGATCATCTGAGCGATGAATCCCTGAAAACAATACTACTGGATGTATTGCAGGCCTCACGTGTACGAATCTCCAAAGCGGAATTTGTGGCATGTCCGTCGTGTGGCAGAACACAGTTTAACATTGAGAAAGCGCTGGCTGATGTGCAGGCTGCCACATCCCATCTTAAAGGCCTTACCATTGGTGTTATGGGATGCATTGTAAACGGCCCCGGCGAAATGGCGGATGCTGACTATGGCTATGTTGGCATGGGTCATGGGAAAGTTGCGCTCTATAAAGGCCGTAAACAGGTGATGAAGAATGTGCCTGAAGAGGAGGCTGTTGCGGAACTTGTGCGGTTGATAGAGAGTGACCGCTGTTAACCATCGATAACAATTCCCTAATTTGCAAACGTTTGCAGTTATTTTTCCCTTTCGGGGATACCTTTCCACCACATTTTGTGTTATTTTTGAGTGCTTTAAGTGACAGAAACAGTTAAAAAATTTTAATACTATAAGCTTATGAAAACAGCTGCTAACTATGATTTCAATGGCAAACGTGCCCTGATTCGGGTGGATTTTAACGTTCCTCTAAATAGTGAGTTCCAAATCACAGACCCCACTCGTATCAATGCTGCAATGCCAACAATAAATAAAATTATCGCCGATGGCGGTTCTGTAGTTTTAATGTCTCACCTCGGTCGTCCCAAAGAGGGCCCGGAAGATAAATTCTCAATGAAGCACCTTATCCCTTACCTGAAAGAGGTAACAGGAAAAGAGGTGAAGTTTGGTGAAGATTGTATTGGCGAAGAGGCTTTTGAACTCTCTGCTAATCTTCAGCCCGGTGAGATTCTACTTCTCAACAACCTTCGTTTTTATAAAGAGGAAACAAAAGGTAATGAAGAGTTTGCACAGAAGCTGGCCAAACATGGTGATGTTTATGTAAACGATGCCTTTGGTACAGCACACCGCGCTCATGCTTCCACAACAATCGTTGCACAGTACTTTGCTGAAGGTGAAAAGATGTTCGGTCTTCTCCTGGGTAAAGAGATTGAAGCTATGGACAAAGTACTTAAAGAGTCGAAGCGTCCATTCACAGCGATTCTTGGAGGAGCTAAAGTTTCAGGTAAAATCCAGATTATCGAAAACCTTCTTGAAAAAGCTGACAATATCATCATTGGTGGTGGTATGATGTTCTCTTTCGTGAAAGCGCTGGGCGGAAAAATCGGTAACTCACTGGTTGAGGACGATTACCTCGAGCTGGCAAGAATGACCATGAAAAAAGCTGCTGACAAAAACATCAATATTTACATTCCTGTTGATGCCATCGAAGCAGATGCATTCGATAATAATGCCAATAGAAAAGAGGTTGCAGCAGATGCCATTGATGATAATTGGATGGGTCTCGATATCGGAGCAAAGAGTATGGCAGACATTGAAGAGATTCTCATGGAATCAGAAACTATCCTTTGGAATGGTCCTATGGGAGTTTTTGAGATGGAAAACTTTGCTGCCGGAACTCGTTTCGTAGCTGAAACCGTAGCAAAAGCAACTGCAAATGGTGCTTTCTCACTTATTGGCGGTGGCGACAGTGTTGCAGCAATCAATAAATACGAATTAAAAGATAAAGTAAGTTATGTCTCTACCGGCGGAGGTGCAATGCTCGAGTATATCGAGGGCAAAGAGCTTCCCGGTATTAAGGCAATACGTGGTTAATTATAGTATTGTGTGGGTTTATTGGGCATGCCGTTTACGGTGTGCCTTTTTTTATTCCAGTATTTCGGGGTCCTGCCAGTTCTTAAGCTCACGTCTAATTCTGAAAGCCATATAGATTTGCCAAACTCCATAAATCAGTAAAAAAATACCGATTACAGCAGTTATGGTGCTGGCAACATTAACCGGGCGACCAATAAGCAGAATTCCAATCGCAAGCATTAAGACACCATTCAGCAAAGACATGATGTAATTCCGGAATACTTCACGAAGTGAAAAAACAGTATAGATATGGAATAATCCGGCCATAACAGCCCATATTCCCAGGATTGTAAATACCAGGCTCAACACTAATTTTGGTGCCACAAGAAATAGTATTCCCGGCAATACCAAAGCTATACCCTGGGCAAACCAAATCCCCCATGCTTTTTGCAACTGCCTGTTATTCATATCTATAACAATAAGCACCAAACCACCTGCAACAGCAATCCCGCCAAGGATACGAATAAAAAGATTTGTAGATTCTTCAGGCAAGAATAATGCGACCAATCCGGCAATAACAGCCACTAGTCCATTGATGCCAATGTACCACCAGTTTTTCTTAAGTTGTCTTTTCATAATCTTATAGGGCAAAATCAGTAATAACCTTAAAGATAAGGAATATTCCAAAGATAGAAAGTGCGATACCGACAATACGGTTCATCCAAAGAATATTTTTGGGTTTTAGATAACTACTGATACGTGTTCCAACAAGGCTTTTAAGGATATCAGTGGCAAAAACTGTTACAATTGTACCGCCAAAAAAAGCAATTGCATAGTTCAGCAGTTTTCCTTCAGGAGCATTGGCACTAACCCACCCCATTGCTGTAAGCCAGAAAACCCAAAGGAACGGATTGAGCAGGTTCATAAAAAATCCCTTCAAAAGATATGTCAGGACTCCTGCATCTGCGGAGGATATTTTTTGCAGAAAGCCTTCCTGCCGGTTTTTAACTTTTGGATGATCATCAGGCTTTTTAAACAATGAATACAACCCATATCCAATAAGAATTACACCACCGATAATACCTACAAACAATTTGTTGGATAATTCGTCAAAGAATGTTGCAGATCCAAGGTAACAAAGTGTAATCAGAGCGATATCCGAGAGTGAAATTCCCAGAGCCATAAAAAAAGACGATTTGAACCCGCGGGAAATACCATTTTGGATGATAGCAAAAAATGCAGGGCCAATGCTAATTGCAATCATCAAACCCAAAATCACGCCCTGGAAAATGGTTCTGATCATTTTTTCCGGTAATTTTTAATAAACTCGTTCCATTCTTCTAGCTGTGCCTGCTTCAGAACACGGGGAAATTTATGCTGCCCGCCGGTTTTTCCTTTTGCTTCCATCCAGTCATAGAATGCAGCTGTTGGAAGTAGTTCAACAGAAACGTCTTTGATTGCAGCAATACGTTCTGTTTTGTAGTCATCGTTAAGCGCTTTCAGGTTTTCATCAAGCTGCTTCTTAACAACTTCGGGATCAATATCTTTATCGGTACCGATAAACCAGCGATGAGCAAACATTGAGTCGTGCTTTATACCGGCAACAGAGAATTCCCTGACTTCGAGTTCAAGTTGTTCTTCAAGGAGTTGCACTGCCATATTCATATTTTCCTGGCTAAGGTGCTCACCACAAAGGCTGAGGAAGTGCTTAGTTCTTCCGGTAATCTGGATTTCACAACGGTCTTTATCGGTAAATTTCACAGTATCACCTATAAGGTAACGCCATGCGCCGGAGCAGGTACTAAGGAGCAATCCATAAACTTCACCCTCTTCAACTTCATGAAGGGGTACGCTCACAGGATTTGATTTTACATTTCCTTCTTCATCAAAGTTATCGTTGTTAAAAGGAACAAACTCAAGGAAGAGACCATGGTCAGCGATCAGCTGCATAGACTCAACATTTGGCCTTGTTTGCAGGGCGATAAAACCTTCTGATGCAAGGTAGGTTTCCATGTAAATCAGGGGATGATCAAGCAGTTTTTCAAAACCGGCTTTATAGGGTTGAAACGCAACACCACCATGTACATAAATTGACAGATGTGGCCAGATATCATGTATGGTAGTTAGATCATAATGCTCGATTATTCTTTCCAGAAGAATCTGCAGCCATGCAGGAACACCAACAATAGCGCCGATATCCCAATCTTTGGCTTTACGAACAATCTCATCAAGTTTTTTATTCCAATCTTTTTCGCGGGAAATTTTCCTTCCGGGATAATAGAAGCGTTGAAACCAAAACGGTAGTTTTCCGGTATTTATTCCTGAAAGATCACCTTCATAATATACTCCGTTATAATCGAGGTGAGTACTGCCACCCAGCATGAGCGCTCCCTTGGTATAAAACTCTTTTGGGAGATCATAATGCGCCAGTGACAATGCTTGCCGGATACTGGTTTTACGGATCTGTTTTACCATATCCTGTGTAACGGGAATATACTTACTTGAAGCTTCTGAAGTTCCGGAGCTAAGAGCAAAGTATTTAATTTTCCCTGGCCAGGTGATATTGGCATCACCTTTAAGGCTTCTGTGCCACCAGGCTTTAAACATGGTATTATAATCAAATACCGGAACTTTTTCCTGATAGACCCGGATAATGTCAGCATCATCAGCACGGAGAATTTCATCAAAATGATGAGCTTTTCCGAATTCAGTATTTATGCTTTTGCGAAGCAGTTTTCTCAACTCCGCGACCTGAATGCCGTAAATATCCTCGTATATCGGGTCTCCACCACCTCTGTTCTCTACGACATTCTTTAATATTGATCCTATTACTGGTACTGGCATAGCTCGCCTGGTTTATTTTTCGGGTGCAAAGTTAACAATATTTCTTTTGAGCATGTATTCTTTTTTTTATCATATAACTACCTGAAATACAACTGCTTAAAAACACCATGCGTCATCTTCAAATAATGATGATGCTATACCATCAAGATGAAACCAACCCTGCTCAGAAGTTCTAATCACCTTATCTTTTAATACTAACAGGTTGTTTTCTATAAACGGTTTTGCCCGCATCAATACATTTTTTTCAAACTCTTCACCATAGACTTCATTAATATGGTTAAGGTTACAACCTTTTGAAGTGCGGATGCTAACCATCAAATATTCGTTAAGCATGTTAATCGTTGAGAGTTCTTCCTTCTCGGAAGGAACAATACCTTGATTAATTTCAGAAATATAATGGTTTATTGCTGAGACATTCCACTGTCTGCTTTTTCCATCAAATGAATGTGCTGAAGCGCCAATACCAAGGTATGGAGTATGATTCCAATAACCTGAATTATGCCTGGATTCTTTTCCCGGCAGGCAAAAGTTAGAGACTTCATAATGTTCATATCCGTGTTCCCTTAGTTTTCTCTTTAAAACCCGGAAACACTCTTCGGCATGTTTATCAGAAACATCAGGTCTTTTTCCTTTACGGATGAAATGGTGAAGGGCTGTTCCCGGCTCAATCGTCAAGGCATATGCCGATATATGTTCCGGGTGCAATGATATGGCAATATCAATCTGCCTTTCCCATTCGCCAATTGATTGAACAGGAATCCCATAGATAAGATCTATTGAAATATTTTCAAACCCTGCAATTCTTGCATCAGAGATGGCTTCAACGGAAATTTCTCCGGAATGGCTTCTGTTCAGCCATTTGAGATCTTTATTATTAAACGACTGTATTCCAATGCTTAACCTATCAATTCCGACATCTTTTATACTCCTCAGATAGTCATTATTCAGATTATCAGGATTAACCTCAAGAGTCACTTCATTCAACTTGACATCAAGGTGTTTCCCGGCATTATTAAGTATTGCACCAATTTGTTCAGCTGATAATAACCCCGGAGTGCCGCCTCCAAAATAAAGGGTAGTTATTGGTTCAGACAGGTACTCCTTACGAATTTCAATCTCACGGCAAAGGGCATTAACATATGATGGGATAAGATGGAGAGCCGGCTGGGAGAAGAAATTGCAGTAATGACATTTTCGTGTACAAAACGGAATATGAATATACAATCCTGCCATCCGGTTATTTTTTAAGAATAATTCGGAATGTAGTTCCTTTATCAATGGCACTGCTTTTCACAAAAATTTTTCCTTTATGATATTCATTGATAATTCGTCGGGCAAGAGTAAGTCCTAACCCCCATCCTCTTGATTTTGAAGTTACTCCCGGATTAAAAATGGACTTAAAACTAGCTTTGGAGATTCCCTTCCCTGTATCGGAAATATCAATCATCACCTGATCTTCTGTTTCTTCAAGGTTAATAGAGATATCTCCGGCACCTTCCATAGCATCGATTGCATTTTTACAAAGATTTTCAATAACCCATTCAAAAAGAGGAATATTAAGCGGAATAAAAATTTTCCTGTCTTTCGGAAGGTGAATATGGTATTGTACTTTTTTGGAAGAGCGGCCACGTAAATACAAAATGGCATTATCCACAGCAGCGATGATATCTTCTTGCTTCAAGGTAGGTTCGGAACCGATTTTAGAGAATCTTTGTGCGATAGTTTCCAACCTGTGAACATCCTTATCCAACTCAGCAGCAACCTCATCCTCACCTTTTAGCCGCAACAATTCACTCCAGGCCATAATACTGGAAAGCGGAGTTCCCAGCTGATGGGCTGTCTCTTTTGCCATCCCGGCCCACACCTGATTCTGCTCTGAACGTCTGGAAGTACTAAAAATCAAGTAACTGATAAATATAAACAGCGCAATAATCCCCAATTGAATGATTGGATATATCTGTAATTGAGTCAGGATTAAAGAGTCCTTATAAAGGATATAATTGGTGCTATGCTCCAGTTCAAGTTCAATGGGAGTGTTCTGCGACCGCATATCCATTATCATTTCCGACATATAAACGGAATCGGAGGTAAGCGAATATGGAATATTTCCGTGTGCAATCACACGACTCATTGAGCTATCGGTAATAATAACCGGTACCGAAGCAGAATTAATAACAGTCTCTGAGAAAAAATCCCTGATTAATTCATCCAGATAGGAACGAAGCTCAGAGTACACTTTGGATTCTTTATAGTAGAGATAATTAATGGTACCGCCGGCATCTACTTTCACGGGCTCATAAACGTTGAATTCTTCTAAAAGATCACCCCTGAGATATGTCACTGAATCCACATTAAAATCAACATTTCTGACCCCAAGTATTTTATGATTACGGTCTGTTTGAACTACCGGAATCGTTTTATTATTCTGCATTATATTGGAGTAGAAAGTAAGCTCTTCATTGGTTTCGGCATTAACAGCTCTTTTGGTAGCTTCAGCCAGAAGTTCTACCCTGCGGCGCTCTTCCTGCTGTATCCGTAAAAAAAATTGTTCGGTATAATTTACCAACTCGGCTCTACGATTTATAGCATCCGCCCATAGTGTGATATTCTTTTTCTCATCTCTGGCAATTTTAGATACGATAGAATTCGTGTACCAAACAGAAGTTGATACAATAGCCACAAAAATGGTAAACAAAACCCATTTCCAACGATGCTTTTTACTATAAAAATCGAAAATACTCATCAGATAATGAACGTCTAACGCCCATAACTATTGTTAATCTCATCAAACGTACAAAAAAAAGATGTAAGGAACGCTGATTTTTCATGTTGAGAAGGTTGCTTTTGTACTTTTGTAAAAAATACAACTATGGAGACTTTTATGACATCACCCTGGTTTACATGGGTTATTTTACCTCTTCTGATTTTCTTCTCCCGAATATTAGATGTTAGTGTTGGAACCATGCGTTTGATTTTTGTTTCAAAAGGGAATAAAAACATAGCACCGATTCTGGGGTTTTTTGAAGTCATTATCTGGTTAATTGCGATAAGTCAGATTATGCAGCACCTTAATAATGTGATGTGTTATATTGCTTACGGTGGCGGTTTTGCTGCGGGTAATTACATAGGAATATATTTGGAGGAACGGATGAAGATAGGAACCGTTATCATGCGGATATTCCCGAAGAAAGATACAACAGCACTGGCATTTACATTAAGAGAAAATGGTTTTGGAGTTACTACTGTGAATATTCAGGGCAAGGGAGGAAAAAACCAAATGCTATTCAGCGTTATGGATCGCAAAAGTATCCCGGAAGTCCTTGAAATCGTTAATCATCATAATCCGAATGCTTTTTACACAATAGAAGATATCCGCGGTGTTAAGGAGGGATATCGCAAAGGATTACCAGCTAATCGCTCTGTCTTTAGGGTTTCAAATCCGGCCAGAAGAAAAGGGAAATAAAAAAACGCCCGAACCCCAGGGTCCGGACGCTCTCCGTTTGATTGTCTGATATCTTTCTTAGAGTACTTCTGTCAGGATGAACTCTACGTCTACTGTG